>JAHFFU010000201.1 GCA_023247835.1 Candidatus Bathyarchaeota archaeon | reverse complement strand
AGGCACTTGGGCTCGCTCGAAAAGCCTGCCAAGCTCTCGGAGTAGAACAACTAACGGTATCTTACCGTGAACTCTTCGGTGTCACAACCGACGAAATTGTTGAGATGAAGCTCGGTCAGACGCCGTGTGCATATTGCGGTGTATTTCGGCGAAAAGCAATCAACAAAGCCGCTCTCATGGTTGGGGCCACCAAGATTGCGACAGCGCATAACTTGGACGATGAAGTACAGACGGTACTTCTGAACATGTTGCACGGGGACCCCGTGAGGATTGTACGATCGGGCCCTGTCCTACGAGACCCGAGAGGTAAATTCCTACCCCGCCTCAAACCACTTTGCGACATACCCGAGAAGGAAATAGTTCTCTACGCCTACCTGAATGGAATTGAATTCCAAAGCATTGCTTGCCCCCATGGGCATGAGGCCTCGAGAAATGATATCCGCGCCTTTCTCAACCAGATGGAACAGAAGCACCCGGGCAGCAAGTTCACATTGCAAAGGACCGCTGAGAGAATGCGAGAACTCTTGGCAGAAACGGCACCACTCTCAGAGCTGCGGCAGTGCGAGAAATGCGGCGACCCAACCCCACACGAACTTTGTGAAGCATGTAGCTTGCTTCAAGCAGTCGCAACATGAACTGGAACAAACTCGATCGCGGTCACTGCCGCGTTTATATGACAACTAGCATGAGATTCAATCGGCGGTGGCAGGAGGATCGGGGAGCCAGCCGTTCCCTGTGACCCGAAATCGGCTATACGCGGGGACCCGTTAACCCGAGGGAGAGTCATCTCCTGACTCAAGTAGGCTTTCAGGGTCGACGATGAGACTCTGCCCCACCGGGCCAGCGTAGGAGAGAATACTTCCGAAGGGAAGTATTCATCTCTTCATCGTTGAACCCGATGAGGCTCGGAAGAGAGCAGTCGTAAGGCGAACGCCAAGGCGCTGATGGGATAACAGGGTGTAGGAGATTCTGGAAAAACCATTGGAGCTAGGAATGCCAATTCATCGGGGATGCTGCCATCGCCATTCTAAACACCGAGTACCGTGTCTACTCGACTGAATGGAGTTAACGCTTAATAGAATGTACTCTGGTAGGCTAACGAAAATTCAGTTCCCACTAGGTCTGTGACGATGAGTCGTAAGCCACCAGAGATTAAGGTCTTCGAGAAATGGAGCTGTGATAATATTGAGGTCGCAGACCCGGGCTTGGAGAAATATCTTTCAGTCAAGCCCACCCTCTTCCCACACAGTGGCGGACGACACGAGCATAAGCGGTTCCGAAAGTCCGCTTTGAACATAGTAGAACGCCTAGTCGATAATATGATGCGCCCAGGGCGGGTAGGCGGGAAGAAGACCAAGGCGATTGGCATTGTCCGAAACGCACTTGAGATCGTCAACCTGAAAACCGGCAAGAACCCCATAGAAGTTCTTGCCAAGGCTGTGGAGAATGCATCCCCCGCCGATGACGTCACACGCATAGCTTACGGTGGAATCGTCTACCCCATCTCAGTTGACATATCCCCACTTAGAAGGATCGACATGGCCTTGCGCTTTATGACCGACGGAGCGCGCAAGGCGGCGTATAGCAACCCAAAGACTATTGATGAAAGCCTCGCAGAAGAGATCATCTACGCCGGCCAACGTGACAACAGAAGTTTCGCAGTTAGAAAGCGCGACGAAATGGAACGCGTCGCTCTGGCATCGCGTTAGTCGTTCTCTGAAATCTTTTTCCAGATTTCGTTCGTAAACCGCTTTTCGTTTTTTCGTAATGTTCTAACCCTTAAATACTGGGTGCCAATGTTGACTAGCGAATCATCAGACAGATTGGAAAGATGAAGCATGTCCTCTGCTAAGAAGCCGCACTTGAACCTCATCATCATCGGTCACGTGGACCATGGGAAGAGCACGATGACAGGCCATCTGCTCTTTGATACGGGTAACGTGGACGAGAAGACCATCGCCAAGTACGCCGACGAATCCGCGAAGCTCGGCGCTGGAGAGACTTTCAAGTTCGCATGGGTCCTCGACACATTAAAGGAAGAAAGGGAACGCGGCGTGACGATTGACCTTAGGTTCGAGAAGTTCGAGACCGACAAAGTCTTCTTCACAATTATTGATGCCCCCGGCCATAGGGACTTTATCAAGAACATGATTACAGGCACGAGCCAAGCTGACGCAGCAATCCTCGTCGTCTCAGCGAAGAAAGGTGAATTCGAAGTCGGCGTCGGACCGGGAGGCCAAAGCCGAGAACATGCCTACCTTGCTAGAACACTGGGAGTGAATCAGCTCGCTGTTGCCATCAATAAGATGGATGACGCAACGGTCAACTACGGCGAGGAACGGTACAAGGAATGCCGAAAAGAGATGGAGGCGCTCCTAAAGGTTGTCGGATACGACACGTCAAAGATTCAATTCGTCCCCGTATCAGGCTGGCTCGGAGATAACCTCGTTAAGCCTTCACCAAAGATGGCATGGTATAAGGGTCCTACACTGCTAGGAGTATTGGATGCCTTCACGGAACCACCGAAACCATTAGACAAGCCCCTCAGAGTCCCTGTGCAAGACGTTTACTCAATCACCGGAATCGGCACGGTACCCGTCGGCAGGGTTGAAACAGGGGTCCTGAAGGTCGGAGATAACATCGTCTTCATGCCGGCCAACGCAAAAGGCGAATGCAAGGATATTGAAACCCACCACACCAAGATTGCCCAAGCAGTCCCTGGAGATAACATCGGTTTCAACGTTAGGGGTATCTCCAAAACTGACGTGCACAGAGGCGATGTGGCGGGACACGCGGACAAGCCCCCTACAGTGGCAGCCGAGTTCGTCGGCAGAATCATAGTAGTCTTCCACCCCACCGCTATCGCAGCAGGCTACACTCCGGTGCTCCATGCACACACGGCGACCACCTCAGCCACGCTAACAGAGCTACTGCAGAAGATCGATGCACGCTCGGGCCAAGTCACGCAGGAGAAGCCCGATTTCCTCAAGACGGGAGATGCGGCCCTAGTGAAGATAAAGCCGCTCCGGCCACTGGCTGTGGAATCATACTCCGACATACCTCAGCTTGGCCGCTTCGCAATTCGCGACATGGGCAGCACGATCGCGGTCGGCATAGTTCAAGAGATCACGCAGAAAGCCCAGATAACTGAGAAGAAAGCTTAGCTTCTCAGCCCACGAATTATTTT
>JAHFFU010000026.1 GCA_023247835.1 Candidatus Bathyarchaeota archaeon | reverse complement strand
ATTGAGCGCCCTATACAAAGCCGCTTCGTTTACTATGTGACCCCGACCAACATTGACCAGATAGGAAGAGGGTTTCATTGACTTGAGCTCTTCTGCTTTCATCAGATCTCTCGTCTCACTCGTGAGTGGCATCGCGATCACCACAAAATCTGCTTCCACTAAGGCACCGCGTAGTCCGTCGAGGCCAATTACTCGTTCCACGGGAATGTCCGCCCGCTTCTCAGGGTGTCTTCTGACAGCGACGACCGTCATATCGAAAGCTTCAGCTCTCTTGGCAAAGTGTTGTCCAATCGCACCAAATCCAACAATTACCAGAGTCTTACCCTCAAGCTGAACAAGTGGTGTACCCCGAATCCATTTTCCGTCTTTGAGCTCATTGTCCTTCTTGCAAATTTGCTTGGCCAAGCCCAACATCAAGGCGAACGCATGCTCTGCGACAGCCACGGCGTTTGCACCAGTGATGTTCGCCAAGTACACGGGTTTCCCTCGGATAGCATGAAGAGGAAAGTTCTCCACGCCCGCTCCTACCGATTGAATAAGTTTGAGTCTGGTCGCATTCAAGAGTGCTAATGCGACTTTCTCATCCAATGTAGCACTCGTTCCGATAATTATGTCGGCGTCTTCAGTCAGCAAGGCTAATTCCTTTAAAGAATCCGATTGTGGAAAAACATACTCGCACTCGATGCGCGTTTTCTGTTCAAGAATTTCTATCGCCTGTTGAGCGGTTATGCCGTATGAGTTTGATTTTTCCCCGAAATGTATCACAACTTTCAACCGCAAACAACTTGAGTGGGTTAAAGGCCTTTAGTGCTATTAATGAGTCGGTGGGTATAGGCAGTTTATGATATTGTCGGACAGAGGTATGAATGCTTTTTATTGAATTCCAACACTGTTGTTGCCCTAGTCACGCGCTAAGTGGGCCGAAGGAATCGTGAAAGACCAGTTGCTTATTGAATGGAGCTGTGAAATCTGACTAAGACTTTGCTGACGGACAAAGTGTTCGCGAGAAACGAACAACATGTCTTTAGGGCATTGTATCGAAGGTCCGGTATCGCTGTAAGACATGCTTCAGGGATTTATCTCGAAGACATCCAAGGAAACCGCTACATGGACTTTACTGCTGGCGGCATAACTGCCGTCGGCTATTCACACCCGCAAGTTGTAGAAGCCGTTATCGACCAGGCAAAAACTAGTCTGGAGCAAGGTGATATCTCGATCGCAGCGGCTGACTTGCGAAACGACCTAGCCGAAGAAGTGAAAAGCTGGCTACCATCAAGTCTTTCGAACGGCAAAGTAGCATTCGGTCACAGTGGTTCTGACATAATTGAAAGAGCTATCAGAATATCGCGGTTTGCTACGAATAGGCCGATGATCATTAGCTTTTTTGAAGCGCATCACGGGGCGAGTCCTGGCGCGTTGTCGGCTTCGCCGACTTTGCGCGAAATGGGCAGTGAAACGATTTCACGCTTCTTCCAGCTCCCAGGCTTTCTCCACATGCCTTTCCCCGATTCTTATCGGCCCTGGTTCGGCACTGGGCCAGACGCGGGAGAGGCGAGTTTAGCTTTTCTTGAGAGACTTCTATCCTCAGTAATTTCACCTAGCTTGATCGCCGGCATACTCGCAGAACCAATTCTTAGCTACGGAGGAAACATAGTCCCGCCAGACGGATACTTTCAGGGTTTGAAAGACATTTGCCAACGGTATAAAATTCCTCTAATCGCGGATGAGGTGCTGACCGGAATCGGAAAGACCGGTCGCATGTTTGCCATGGAGCACTGGAACACCTGGCCAAACGTACTATGTCTAGGAAAAGCCCTGAGCGGTGGCGTTCCGCTGTCCCTCCTAATTGCGGAAGGCGAAATTGCTAATAATTGGCACTCTGAAGATCATGTGGGCATGAGCAAGGACGGGCACCTGCTTGGTTGTGCTATGGCCCTCTCCATTCTAAGGGTCGTACGGAAGGAGAAGCTTGTGGAGATGGCGGAGAAGATGGGAAACTACATGACAGGGAGACTTCTCGACATGAAAGAGGACTTAGACTTACCGGGTGAGATTAGGGGATTGGGGCTTATGACGGGATTTGACCTTGTTCAGAACGAGGCGAATCGCAAACCAGCCACAGATCTTGCCGAAAGGGTTGTAGAAATTGCAATGAAGAAGCGGTTGATAATTGGGCAGGTGGGTGCAAAACGAAATGTCATCAGATTCATGCCGCCATTGTCAGTCAACGAAACGGAGATTGACACAGCGATTAGCATTACAGAGGACGCTTTCAAAGACTTGAAGTAATGACAACCCACGAGTACCATTAATATGCTCTAATATTTTTTCCTCAACATGGCGGTAGCAATTCGTTGTTCATTGATGCACATGCTCATATCGGCCCTAGGGAAGTCGGAAGTGAATACAGGCACATGGGGCCTGAGCTGTATCCGGCCGAGAACCTCCTTGAAAGCATGAATAAGAACGGCATCGGGAAGGCTATAGTATTCGCAATGAGAACAGCTGGCTTGTATAGTGAATCTAACAAATTCATTTTGGATTCCGCAAGGAAATACCCACAGAAACTCTTTCCTTTCATACGACTGAATCCTTGGCGTGAGGGACCTGAGTATCTTCGAGAGGCCTTCAAGGATGGGTTCAAAGGACTAAAGCTTCATCCCAATGATGAATCGTTTCATCCAAATGACGCGATTGTTTTCCCTCTCCTTGAAGTTGCCGAAAAGGAAAAGAAACCCGTGATAATTCACAGCCATCAGCATGGCACTCAACCTTGCCTAATCGGTGAACTTGCCGATCGCTTCCCGAACGTGTCCATACTTATCGCCCACATGGGAACAGACCTCTACCAAGATGCTGCCTTTGTGGCTAAGAAATGTGAGAACGTATACCTTGAAACTTCTCAATGCCCTTTCCTACACAGGGTGGCTAGGAATCTAGTTGAAGTGCTCGGAGAACATAAGATAGTGTGGGGGTCAGATATCCCCTATCATTTCCATGAAGTTGAAAAGCGCAAGATCGAACTGGCTGGCTTGAGTGAGTCGGAGCTAGAATCAATTACCAGAGGCAACATCGAACGACTTTTACGCCTTTGACTAACACTTCGGAGAACAGAATTATTTGCAAACCAACCTGCGTGAAGTAGCTCCTTCCCGGCTAGCTAAGGGAATCTTCGAATACACGCTGCTAAATGCCGAGCAAACCTCGAACGGAAACGCCGGCCTGAAACTAATCACCATAGATGAGGAAAGAAGAGTTGACATCGAAAGTGACAGCATCGAGTTTTGCTATTACCTTCTGTCCGGGCGGGGGTTAATCGCATTCCAGAAAAAGGGTAGCCCGAGCAGGTGGTCTATCGGTCCTGATACAGCAATCTGGGTCCCGTCAGGCTTGGGCCATGCGCTCGCTAATACGGGTGAAGGGCCTTTCAGATGTTTGGTTGCCCATTGTAGAACTGAAGCTGGAGCTGTGGGAAGACCTAAAGTGGTCAGTTCATCTCAATTTCATGTTCATTTCTTGGTGGGATTTGTCAGTAGATCTATCTTGACTCCAGATGATTTGCGGGATGTTGGCGCAAAGCGACTAATTGGAGTTGATCTTGAAACGCTTACTCCAAAATCAAACCTAGGCTCGCATGAGCATGAAGAGGAAATACTCTACACCTTGCGGGGAAAAGGTTTTGTTAGAATTGGCGAGCGAGATTTTTCTGTTAGGCCCGGTTCCATGGTCTACACCGGGCCGCATGTAATTCACAGTGTCCACAATACCGAAGATGATGACTTTCAATACTTGGTCTTCGAATTCCTCCCATAAGGCTCTGTGGCAGGATTCCGGACCCACAGCACCAGAATTTTCTATAGCTGTCGGCCGAAATCAGAAGTCACAATGAAAGGGACAGGTTAGACAAGCGCAATACCGGCGCTTCTTAGTGTTCCCTAAAGGGACTTACGACGCATACGGCCGAGACAGCGAAGAGGTTACTGGTTCCGATGGGTGAGTTCCCGATGATTATTGATACTTGTGGCGTGGTCTCGGCCTTTGTGACGTAGTAAGCATGGTACCCGCCCTGAACACCGCCGTCGCCGTCTCCGTACTCTGAATTGTAGACACCTCGTCCGACCGGTTCGTCAGCAGGGAGCACCCAATCCCTTTCGGCGAAGAGTGCTATTGGGCTCAGAATCGGGATCGTTATGACTTTGCGGAGCATCTCTAGCTGAATCTCACGGTAAAGTTGCGCCCTTCTCGTTGGGTCAAGTGACGCGCCTGCCTCTTGCACCATTTGGATTATTGTCGCGTTGTTGAATTGGGATGTCTGTCCCTGAAACCCTGCTGGGGTTGCGAAATTAGCAACCATGACTGCAGGGTCGGCAATGTCCTGCGTCCAACGAAAGATGAGCACAGGCACGTTGAAATCATGGAAGAGAGTCAGGTAACTGGCCGTATCTACCTCCTTTATTTCGATGTTGATACCTGCAAGCTCACTGAGGCTATCCTTCAGCAACAACGTAGCAGCTAATGAGTTCGGCTCGTTTGCTTCTACAAGAAATTCAAGTGTGCCGTTGAATCCTACCTTGCGGAATAATTCACGTGCCTTGTCAGGATTGTAGTCATATCCAGGCAAAGTCAGGTCATAGCCGAGCATTCCTTTAGGTATTAGCGCATTCTTCTTTACGGCAAAGCCGTTCAGAACCTGGTTGATGAACTTGTCATATGGAAAAGCGTAGGCAACTGCCCTTCGGAAGTCTACGTTATCGAGTGGGGGAAATCTCGGATTAAGTGCCAAATCTAGGATCTGGACTGTTGGGGCACTCCAGACTCTCACTCCATTCTTGAGAGGTTTGATTTCTTTGGTGCTAAGCCATGCGTTTCTGTCTATGATGCCAAACGCGTTCTCTGCTTTTAGTTGTATGCCGTCTGCCGTCCCAGCATACAGGTCAAGCTGGCGGGTCGCCATCTCTGGAACGTAACTTATCAGGTATCGGCTGAGTTTCGCTGGCCCTGTATTCTGCGGGCCACCCCAGTAGCCGTCGTATCTCTCTAGGACGACACGAGATTTCGGAGTCACTTCAACGAGCTTGTAGGGACCGGTGCCGGCCGCGTGAGTTCGCATGAATTCACACTCGATTCCAGGCGTAACCCCCGGCATCTCCGCTGACCCTGGACAGTTAGCAATGACATATGATGGGGAGACGATGCCTGTGACTGTGAATGCCATTGTTGCGAGGGCGGGAGCATAAGGATGCTCGAGGGTTATCTGAACCATGTACAGGTCAAGAACCTTTACGCCCTCCTGTGCTAGGTATATCTTGGCTTCAGAAGCATTATAGTTCGAAACAGTCTCGGCAGTGAAGTAGCGTGGCCCTCCTTTGATAGCCATTGTCTCTTGGGGTGCGATCAGGAACTCGGGTCCATCCGCGTGATTGACTAGAATTGCTCGGTCTATAGAGAATTTGACTGCCGTTGCGTTGAAAGGAGTGCCATCATGGAACTTAATTCCCTGTCTAAGATGAAACGTGTAAGTAAGGCCATCCGATGAGACGTCCCACCTCTCCGCGAGCCATGGTATGAGCTTGTCGGGGCTTGACCCATCGTAGTATACCAGCATCTCGTAAACGTTTTCCATCACGTAGTTTCCGCCTGCATCCCAAGTTAGCGCCGGGTCGTATCCACCCGGACCCGGTTCGCGCGCCGTCTCTTCAATCAATGTGTCTGAGTTAGGAACATGGAGGCCAACAGTCGTAGTTGTCCCACCCGGCGGCTGCCGAGTCACGTAGAAGCCTGCACCAATTGCAATCAGTACGATCAGGACAATAGCAGCAATCATTTTTTTGCGACTAGACGAAGGAGTCACACATTCTTCCTCTGCTAAAGGTTGTCCTGGAAAAGGAAACAACAATAATGGCTTCAGAGCATGTAATTAAGGCTTTTCAAGCACACAAATTTGATGAGTGAATTTCCTAACGAGAGTCATATTGTTGCGTACGCTGAAAGAGTTCCTGTCTCTGAGCGCGCGAATACGTCACACAAGTGTGCACCATTGCGGGCAGTGAAGATTGAACGAGGATCTTTCATGCGAGTATTGCATTAGAGGTTTAGTATTCGACATATGTTACCGCCCATTATCATTTCCAGTTCATCTTTTGACAGGCCTGACAATTCGATCTTCCTCCTCTCAATTTCTTGTAAGTGATAGGGCACATCTGATCCCCAGATCAACTTTTCGACTCCAACTCTGTGTACCATTGTTCGGGCTATACGGTGTAAGAATGGGCATTGAGAAGTTTCAAGGTATACGTTTTCGCATTTTCTTGCTACGAATGCACAGTCATCGTACAAGGTCGTGCCTAGGTGCGCCAGGACCATCTTGACATTTGGAAATCTATCCGCCGCAAACCCGATCATCGCAGGCCGCGCAGTGACCCCCGAATGAAATACCACGAGGAGCTTTTCCCTCTCTGCCACTTCCAGGATAGGATGCACTATGCTGTCGTCCGCGTCAAAACACTCATCCGAGGGATGGAATTTCACACCTCTCGTTTTGCCCTCCCGCGCCACGCCCCGGAGCCAGTCCGCACTGTTCGAGTACCACGGATTCAACCTCACAAATGGGACAAACCTCTTTGGATTCATCCGCGCTGCCCGCAAGACGTATTCATTAGCTTTCCTGTAATCGTCACCCTGCCGCATTGCCCAAACAAGCGCCATATCAATTCCGTTGGAATCGAGACTCTGGATTAATTCTGTGCCGGTGTAAAGAGGACTCATCGTTGCGTATTCTTCGCCGATTTCGCGAGGCCCCAAATGTGCATGCCCGTCTACTATCATTTCTAACCCGCAGCTTCAGAACCATGTCAGCAGGAGGTCTTGAAAGTTTCTTTCATGACATGTCAAATTCCTTGCCCGCCCCAGATTTGAGGGCGAGGCGATAAATGTGTTGTGCGGCGGCAACATCTTCTACAGCTATGCCTACAGACTTGAATAGTGTTATTTCCGATTCACATTCTCTCCCCATCTTCTTGCCAGATATGATCTCCCCGATCTCTCCATGAATTTGCTCAACGCTATACTCGCCAGTTGATACAGGTTCAAGCAGATCGCCTGATTCCTTTGGTGCTTGTTCTAGAGAATCAACTATGACCTTCGACCGTTTCAGGGTGTTAACATCTAACTCCCTGCGTGTAGGCATGTTCGAACCAATCGCGTTGATGTGTGTTCCAGGTTTTATCTTGGTACCATCAAAGACAGGCCTCGACGATGTTGTAGAGGTAATTAGGACATCGACTTGCTTGACTAAGTCGTCAGGGGAGTCATGAATTCTGGAGTCCCATCCTAGCCTCTCTTGAATGAATTCTTCCGTTCTTCGGGCGCTTTTTGCCGAGATGTCATGAACTAACACCTTTTCGATTCTTAGGACATGGCCCATCGCCTCTACCTGCGCAAGGCCTTGCACTCCTCCGCCAATTATTCCTAGAACTCCCGATCGTTTCCGAGCTAGATATTTCGTGGCTACTGCCGAAGCCGCTCCTGTTCTGAGCTGGGTTAGTCTGTTAGCACTCATTACACAGGTTACTGAACCATCCGTATCGAATAGCATCACGACGAAGTATGTCCCTCTAGGTTGGCGTTGTCCAGCGGTCCCAGTTAGAGCTTTGAAACCCGAAATCTTCTCGTCAGGAATGGCTGCAAGCATCGCGCGGATCGTTCCAGGCGATCCAAGAATGTCCATTTTGACTCGTGGCGGCATGATGGTCCTTTTCTCGCTATAGTCTCGTAGGACTGCTTCAATAATTGGGATCATTTCGCGCATGTTAGCAAGCCTAGTAACTTCGTTCTCATTGAGAAACAATACCAATCAGATCAACTCGGCCGCCTCCTACATCTCGAAGCCGTACAAAAGCGTATTTATGTAGAAAGATGTCAAGCGTCGTGAGTTGCGACTATGAGCTCGCGTCTGAAAGGAATTTACACGATCTTGGCGACCCCTTTCGATGAGCCACGGAACATAGACTTTCAGAGCTTGCGCAATCTAGTGGATTTCGAACTAAATGCCGGCGTACACGGAATAACGATTCTTGGGATTCTCGGCGAAGTTATGCGCCTCTCCGAATCTGAAAGGCGTGAAGTAACAAAGGCTGTAGTTGACCACGTGAATGGTCGCGTGCCGGTAGTTTCTGGTACCGGCTCGAGCGGAACAGATCTGGCCATCATGTTCAGCAAGGAGGCTGCGGAGCTTGGTGTGGACGCTGTTATGATATCCCCTCCACGATTGGCAAAGCCAAATGAGGATGCAATTTTCAGATACTACAGCGACGTTGCGTCGGATATTGAGGTTCCGATTGTGGTGCAGGATGAACCGACCACTTACGGCGTGCACTTTTCGCCTGAGCTCATAGCTCGCCTTTCGGAAATCGACGGAGTCGAGTACGCCAAATTGGAAGACGCGCCCACTCCTCTCAAGATTACCAAAATTCGAAACCTGATCGGAGACAAACTCGGAATATTCGGCGGGTTGGGAGGATTGTATGCTTTTGAAGAGCTTTCGAGAGGAGCATGCGGCGTGATGACTGGTTTCGCGTATCCGGAGATACTGGTAGGAATTTACGTGCATTTCACCAACGGTGACCGAGAAAAAGCCCGTGAGCTGTTCCACAGAGCCTTGCCGTTGATTCGGTATGAAGCGCAGCCCCTAGTGAGCTTGGCTATCAGGAAAGAAATTCTAAGGCGACGAGGCGCGATCAGGACAGCAGTAGTTCGCGAGCCAGCAATGAAACTGGACTCTCAAAGCCAGAAAGAGCTGGAGGAACTGATGGATGCTCTCGCGGCCACAGAACCGATCGATAAAAACGCAACGAGCGTGCCGTAAGTTCTTCATAAAATGCTTTGAGCGAATTTTAGAGAATGTCTGCAACATTCGACAAAGTAGCTCGCGCCCTATTACCGAGCATAACGTAGAAAACAGAGCAGGTCACGCCTATAGCAAAAATCACAACCCAAGTGGTGAAGTCCGAAGGTGCAAGAAGAGCTATCAGGAGGCCTCCCATTAGGGGACTAAGCGCCTGTCCCGAATTCCAAGCCCAGTTGTAAAATCCTAGGTACTCTCCACGCTTCGTGTCCGAAGCGATAGCTGCAGCATAAGATGCCGCTGATGGGGCTTGAAGCATCTCTCCCAGAGTCAAAGTTACTATGACACTTTGCAATAGACGAAAGTCATGGGATATTGCCACCAAAAGGAATCC
>JAHFFU010000200.1 GCA_023247835.1 Candidatus Bathyarchaeota archaeon | reverse complement strand
GCTAGGCAGTTCGCTTACGCAGCCGGCGTCATGGGCATCCTTCGTCGGGAGAAACCGGCCGTCAATTTCTTCGTGGGCGACTTCTCGGCGGAGGCGCTGGAAATTGCAGAGTCTGGCCGAACCGATGCAATAGCTCAATTCGGGGGGACCTCCAATGTGGACCAGTTACCTTTCTTCATGGCGACCTGCGATCAAACGTTGATTGGTGAGGAGTTGTACACGGCTCAGGGCTACCTTTCGGAGGACCCCGAGGCCATCTCGACCTTGGTTGGGCCGGACGCAGGCAAGTTCCTCGCAATCCTCCTCATAGTTCTAGGTGCATTCCTAGTCACTTTTGGTAACCCAATCCTTGTTAGCCTATTGCGGCTTTGAGGGAAGGAAATGAGTTCAAAGAAACGGAAGATGACTCGAGGAGAACTAATCCTCCAGATACTAATCTTCGCATTGGGATTCTTTTACGCGTTCGTTTACTACGTGAAGGTTTCAGAACCCATCGACTTGCAAGCCGTTTCGGACCAGCTTTTCGCGTACCTCACTGCGATGTTGGGTGCAGCATTCGCCATAGGAATCATCAACCTAACCCGAGTTCACGTGAACAACGTCAGGCGAAAGCGCCCCGCATGGAGGTACAGCATTGTTCTGATCATAGGCATGTTCGGGATGGCAATCATCAGCATGATTTCCTCACCCTTCGCCATAGACCCTCGAGCTACGGTCATACCTGCCAGCCTCATTGACGCTGTGACCCCGATCTGGGAGTTCCTATACTACAAGATCTTGGTTACAATAAACTCCAGCATCTTTTCGCTTTTAGCCTTCTTCATCGCCTCAGCCGCTTACAGAGCTTTCAAAGCTCGAAGCTTGGAGTCAACTATACTGTTGGCCGCGGGGTTGCTTGTCGTGTTAGGGCAGGCGCCTATCATGAACTTAGTCTGGCCTGGGTTCAGCGCGATACGCGATTGGATAATGTCGTTTCCGAACACCGCAGGGCAGAGGGGCATCTTGATTGGAGCTGCCCTTGGCATACTTGCCTTTAGCGTTCGCAGATTAATTCGATACCCCTGGAGTAGGTAGATGAACATGTCAAGTTTGCGTTCGGACCCTAGGCTGATCTACTTGCTGTTGGGTTTGGTTATCACTGTACCGATACTCACACATTCCGTACTACCAGTCCCCGTTAGCCCTACTACGCAAGCAGTGTACGACTTCATTGAGAAACTGCCCGCCAACAGCCTCGTGGTGCTCAGTTTCGATTATTCAACTAGCGTTGTCCCAGAACTGCATCCTCAGGCCATAGTGGTTACACAGCATCTCTTCACTCGGCCGCTCAAGGTTCTTTTTGTAGCGCAATATACCGATGGGCCGGCCTTGGCCGATGCGGTTCTAGGTGCAATCGACAAAGGAAACAAAACATACGGCGTTGATTACGCAACGCTTGGCTACATTCCAAACACAGCCACGCTTCTTGGAATGACCACCGACATACACCAGTTCCTCCCGCTTGACACGCGGGGCAACCCAACGGACACTCTTCCCATAATCAAGGAATTTCCAGCCGCCAAACAAGCCGCGCTCGTTATCACATTCGCCGCCGGCGAGCCAGGCCTTTCAGCGTACCTGCAATATTGGCAAGCCCGCTTTAACATCCCAGTGGCGGTCGGCTCCACTGCTTCCTCTGCTCCGGGTTACCTGCCGTTCTACAATTCCGGGCAGCTTGTTGGCATCCTGATCAGCATGCGTGCAGCAGCCGAATATGAAATTCTCATACACAGAATGGGAATAAGCGGCGCAACTTCAGCCATGGTTGCCCAATCCACCTCCCACCTTCTGATAGTCGCCATGGTCGTAGTCGGCAACGTTGCTTACTTCGTCGGCAGGGGTAGGATGAAGGAGGGTGCGAAGTAAATGGTGAGTCTAATCGAAGTGCTTAGTGTATGGGCAGCCGTCTTCGTGACCCTGATGGTCCTCAGTTTCCTGTATAAAGAAAACCCATTCTTCCGCCTGACCGAATACATTTTCATTGGTTTGAGCAGTGGGTACGGATTCGTCGCGGCTTTGCGCCTCTTCATCAGCCAAGCCTTGAACCCCATCTTGGCCGGAAGTCTGGACTTCATCATCCCCGTTGTACTAGGCGCGCTGTTCTACGCCCAATTGACGAAGAAGTACTCGCTGCTGTACCGGCTGCCATTAAGTTTGGCCATTGGTTACGGTTTAGGCATAACCATCTGGAGCGTGATGCAAACATACTTTGTCAGGCAAGTGAGAGCCACGATGGTTCCGCTCTTCACAGGCAATCTGCTGACTACGTTCGATAATCTGGTTTTGGTCGTAGGTACGATCCTGTCTCTATCCTACTTCATCTTATCCCGCGAGCAGACGGGGGCTTGGGGCGGCGTAACGAGGATAGGGAAATACTTCGTCTTGGCCACGCTTGGCGCAGTTTTCGGGAGCACCGTCTTGGGAAGAATGGCGGTCATAATACAGCGAATTCAGTTCCTAGCCGGCGACCCAGCATTTCCTTGGCCTGCATTGAGGATGGGAACGGCGGAAGCGGGGAGCTATGCGCCGCTTGCAATCCTAGTCTTCCTGGCGGTTTTCGGCTTTTACCTGTACAGGGAACGAAAAAGCAAGTCCAACGGCGAATCCAGATCCAGACGGGCTAAGGCTTAGGTTTCGATAGCTCCTCTATCCGGTCTATTATTCTACTGACGTTCTCCTTCTTCATGAAAAGCCCAGTGTACTTTGGTCCTTCCAGCTCGAATAGCCATTGCAGAGGCCCTAAGGCTACGATAGCGAGCTGGGACGCAATAAAGGAGAGCGGCCGTGTGACCTCTAGGAACATTATTGCAGGAGCCTCAAGCCCCTTGTCCACGACGAGTTTAGCAATATTGTTGATTAGCTTCTGTTCTTCTTCCTCGGTCAAATCGAACTCGGACAAACCTGGGCGACCATCTTCGCAAATCACACGGAGCGGAAGACTGTTTCCTCCGGGTAAACTTCGATGCCTTCCGCAGTTATCCTGTACGGACAGAGCCTATCCGTGTGTTTCGCCCCACGCATCTTCCTAACTTCCAAAGCTTTGACATTCGACTCTTCGACCCTGTACATGTGAAGAACGATTACCCCCTGCGCCAAGAAAGCCTCGGCTCCGAACCTTGTCATATCCTGCCTGTCTTCAGGATTCTCCGCCAGCATTATCGTTGTG
>JAHFFU010000199.1 GCA_023247835.1 Candidatus Bathyarchaeota archaeon | reverse complement strand
TCTTTGAGTTCAACTTCTCCATTGTCGAGAACATTGAGTTGATGCCAACGGGAATCGTAAGACCGCCCGCGCATTAGTCTGCCCCTCACGTAGTGGCGAATCCTACCTTCCTTCTCTTCGCTCCTGAAATCGACTATAACATCGTACAAGGATTCTAACTGCTTGATGAAAGATGCCGATGCTGACCCCACTAAGAAGGAATTCACAGCCAGAGTCTCACGCGTATGTGTGACGGGGATTATTCTGGTACGAAAATAATCGATAACAGCTTTTTCTTCATTGTACTGAAGCAATACGGACGTATTGTCATCTATGTGCAACCATCCTTTATCTTCCTCCTCGGCACCTACCTTCAGTAGCTGTGCCATGTCAATGCTCCACTCGGAGAGCTTAAGCGACTGCGAAACGAACCAATAAATCGAACTTTCAGGTTTTCCTAGACTAAGACCTGTCTGTGCGCTATAGCTGTCGATGATCCTCAGAAGGTTCTCCTTTTCTAGCTTCTCAACTTCTAGCCCGAGCCTTGTGAATGCGTCCCTAATTTTCTGCGGGAAACGCATGAAGGTATGATACTCTGTCTTGGCCGCTTTCCTTAGTGCCTGGGCGGCCAGCGTGACGGAAGCCTCTTGCCAGAGCGAATCCGGCTCGAACTCAACTAACACGTTTGTCCCGTATCCTATGCCTCCCGGAAACAAACCCTCTACGAAGGGCACGCCGAGTATTCCCAACAAATCGATCCACGGTGAGACAGAATTAATCGGGAGTACAATTTATCATTGCTCTCAAGTTTGAGGAAGAGCTTTAGATTGACCGCGTGCGTTCTGAGGGCGCATGGTCACAAGTAGGAGATTTGCTCATTTTGGGCGGGATGTCGTTCTTCCGCGGATGAGGGAGATTCCTGAGGGCGGTTTCTGCATCTCAGCCTTCCTAATCGTCTCGAAGACAGGCAATCCGAATCAGGTTCTGATGGGACACATCAGCAAGAAAGTCCAATGGGACAACATAGGTGCGCTCGATCCCGGAAGAGTGGAAAGGCATAGCAAGGGGTGGATGCTGCCCTCCTCAGCCCTCATACTAGGCGAGTCACCAAAACAGGCCGCAGAAAGAATACTCAAAGAGCAGTTGAGCCTCGCCCTTGAACCCCTTGAAGGCCCCCTGGTCTTCTCCGAGGTTTACGGGGCGATGAACCATTGGGACCTCGAATTCCTATTCCTAGGACAACGCGATAATGCGCCATTCAACGAGGCATGGAATGAACTGAAATTTGTCGACCTCACGAAAACAAGGAAAGAAGACATCGCGAGAGGCCATGAAGACATATTGGCCCATGTGCAGAAGTGGAAGCCAATTGAGTAAGTGAACGTCCCTGTTCGGTTTACCTTAGAATTCTGGTGCTTGTGATTCTTCCAACTACGGCTCCCGCAAATACTATCGCAAGATAATGTTGTATGACTAGCCAGGCTAAAGCCACGGCAGTTACAGCATCGCAAGTGGGTGTTCGGGGCTGAGCTGGCAGGTGTAGCGTATTGCACCCAAGCTTAGCGTGAGGTTGACCGCCCAACTGCTTACGACGACTAATGCGATTGCGGCCCAAGTCGTGAGTTTGTCCTTGGCGGGTGGCTGGGTCAAATTCATTCGACGGCTACGGTAAGGACGTGCTGGAGTAGGCCTAAGGCTTTCTTTTGGACGGTTTCAGATGGCGCCTAGCTTTGCATTCAATTCCTTCAGTTTAGGCAACGATTCTGCTACAGCTTCGGGGGGGAGTTCATCCTCGTAAAAGTTGGAATGAAGATGATCTGCAACCGTGAAGAGCATGAAAATTTCTTTGCCAGGGTGCTCGCGATTTAGGCGAAGAATGAAATTCCAAACATCGACATGAGTGCGAAGCGAGGTGCCGCGCCTAGCAGCTGTGGTCTTAACAGCTTCAGCTACGCTCCCCCAGAGCTTCTCACCCGCCTTAACCGTATCCCCCTTCTCAAGCAGGGTTTCGGCGTCCTGCATGTACTTCGCAGACAAGCGCTCGTAAGTCTCCAATTTCTCCAATCAGTTGGCCTCCTATGAACTTATCCAAATAGCATGCATTTTGCCCTGATCGGAGCTGGACTGGAGAATGTTCTCATATGATTCGTCTGCACGAACTATTCCACGACTACTGTTCGGACTGGGCGGAATAGGCTTTCGTAATATTCTCTCATCCAGGGCAGTATCTCGCGTCCAAGCAGGTTCAGAAACCGTTCTTCGATGGGGCTGGCGCTGTGTATGTAGACCCGGTCGAAGCCCATCTTCAGAAATTCGCCTAGGCGTTTGATGATGTCGTCTGAGTCGGTTGTTATGAGCCAGGATTCTTTGATTTTTCTTTCCTCCTCAGGCCCCACGAGCCCTTGCAGCTCTCTCGGGTCCCATACGTGTTCCCGTTTTTCGCGGGGTATGGCCGTGGTAGCCCAGAACATGGCTGATTTCAGGGCGCGGTTGTAGTCGATGTCGTAGGCAACCTTGAATTCCATGCTCTTACTGAGCTTGGTTGGGTCGCGGCCTACCTTCACCGCAGCCTTCTCCATGGCGTTTACAATCGTCCTGAATCGTTCCAACCCCCTAGGATTCGTAAGTATTCCATCGCTGAATTGCCCCGCGAGCCGCGCCACCCGTTCATTTGACGTGGCCAGGTAGACCTGGATCTTCGTTTTCGGTTTCGTGTACAGCTTAGCCTTGTTGAGCTGGTAGTATTTTCCTTCGTAAGTGAGGAAGTCACCCGTCCAAAGTTTCTGTATTATTTCAAGCGCTTCCTGAAGCCTTCCAACCTTTTCCTCAAACCCGGGCCACTTGAAACCCAGCGGTGTCTCATTCATCGAGTGGCCAGTGCCTAGGGTTACGAAAATTCTTCCGGGGTAAAGGTTGTCGAGTGTTGCGAACCCCTGCGCGACCAATGCGGGGTGGTACCGGAAGAGCGGCGTCGTGACAGCCGTCCCCACCTCAACCTTCCTAGTCTTTTCCGCTGCGGATGCAAGCCACACCCAAGGGAATCCAGATTGGCCGCCCGTATCGCTCCAGGGGTGGAAATGATCGCTTGTGACTATAATGTCAAAGCCAACAACTTCGGCATGGACCGCGTATTGGAGCAGGCGTTGCGGGTCGTATTGTTCCTGCGCCGCCCAATACCCGAGCCGAAGCGTGGCCACCAATTAAACGCGCCCTTACAGCAGCTCTGACTATGGCATCCTATTCCTTAAAGCTTGTAGAAT
>JAHFFU010000198.1 GCA_023247835.1 Candidatus Bathyarchaeota archaeon | reverse complement strand
ACTGAACAGGTACAGAAGAATCAGGTAAATTCCGCCCGATGCGTTTCTAACTTCTTAGCAGCCGTGCAGAGTTTAGCATGAATACTAACTCTGAGAAGGTATGAATGAAGGCTGCCGACAACGGATGAATTAATCCTGCAATAGCCAAGGCGACACCGAAACCGTCCACAAGCAAGGTTCCCGCAAAGTTCTGCATAATCACACTGCCATTCTCTTTCCCGAGGGCAACCAGCTGAGGTACCTTGCCGAGGTCATTAGTCATCAACGCGACATTCGCGGTTTCTAATGCAACATCAGTTCCGGATCCCATGGCTATTCCCACGGTGGCTTCCGCGAGGGCGGGTGCATCATTGACTCCATCCCCTACCATCGCCACTTTTCTGCCCGACGCCATAAGCTCCCGAATCTTCTCTAGCTTCTGTTCAGGAAGCATGTTGGCGTAGAATTCGTCTATACCAAGTTCTTTCGCTACCGCTTGGGATGTGGCTTCGTTGTCTCCCGTTAGCATTATCACACGAAGGCCCATCGCCATCATCCGCGAAACGGCCTGCCTTGCCTCATCCCTCACAACGTCTGCCACACTCAAAGCCCCACAAGTCTGCTTGTTGTGGGCTACGAGGACCACGGTCCTCCCGTTGCGTGACTCATCGTAGACGAGTTTCTGAACCTGATCGGGGTCCTTGACAGAGTAAGTTTCCAAAAGGGCTTGATTGCCTACGAGAATTTCATCATCTTTGAATTTGCAGACCACGCCCTTCCCAGGGAGGTACTCGCAGGACGTGTGTTCAAGCCGGTCAGTCCCTAACTCAGCAGCTTTGCTGAGTACTGCGCGAGCGATGGGATGAGACGAGTGCCCTTCGGCTATGGCAGCGAATTGAACAACCTGCTTGTCATCATGCTCATCCAAGCTCCTGACATTGACGACCTTCGGTTCGCCCAATGTCAGGGTCCCGGTCTTGTCTATCACTACCGTGTCGATCTTGCTCAACTGTTCCACATACGTTCCGCCTTTCACGATCATACCCTTCTTGGCTGCTTTGGTGACGCTAGCGAGTAACGCAAGTGGTGTCCCAGCCGCGATTCCACAAGCCCCGGCCACTACTATCACGGAGATTGCTGAAATGCTGTTCCGGGTTATCGCGAAGGTAAAGGCGGCCAGGATGAGTGCAACGTAAACGAGGCTCGCCGCTAACTTGTCGCCGAGCCTCTCAATCGGGGCTTTCGAACGTTCAGCCTCCTCGACTAAGGTTATGATTCGTGAGAAGGTTGTATCTTCGCCTACTCGTGTTGCCTGGACCTCCAAGAATCCGGAATCGTTGATCGACCCTGCGAATATTCGGTGTTCGTAAAACTTCTCGACGGGCAGGGATTCACCTGTGATTGGCGCCTCATTCACGAAGGCGGTGCCTTTCACTACTATTCCGTCGACGGGTATCTTCTCCCCCGATTTGACTAGCACAATTTCATTGACGAGGACGCTTTCTGCTGGGACGCGGACCTCTGTTCCATCTCTGCGAACCGTTGCCATCTTTGGGGCTCTAGCGACAAGGTTGGATATGGCACGGCGGCCGCGGCGCATCGTGAGGGATTCGACCTGTTCCGCCAGCAGTGCGAAGAATATGATGACTGCGGCTGGGATGAATGCGCCGATGGCTAGGGAGGCAAGGGCTCCTATGGTCATCGAAGCTTCCATGTTGATGGTACGCTGCCGCAGAGCTTCGATCGTCTCCTTGTAGACGGGCAAACCGCCGATTATTGTTGCAAGGATGGCGACTATGTCGAATGAGAGGTACCCTTTCCAGAGGCCTAGCCAACTAAACAGAATTGCGCTGGCTAGCAAAACTAGCCGGACTATGCCTACTCTGCTGATTCCAAGGCCTTCCGTCGAATCCAACCGGATACACATTCTTCGCGCGATTACTTAACTTGAATGCAGAAGAGCCCAGTTTTCTAGAGAGATGGAGCCGCTGCGGCCGGTTGGGCCGCCGGTGCTGCTTTCGCTTCGGGCGTGGCAACGGGGGCTGGGGCAGTTGGTTTCTTGAACGTCTCGAGGAAGGCAACAGTCTCGATATCGGGGAGGTATTTCTCTACGTCAGCCGTTACTGTTCGCTTTGCGACCTGTAACCCCTCTAGGAAGAAAGCCTCCTCAGGGATTTCGACTTCCAGTTTGCCTTGCTGGATTTTGAGGTTGAATTTCTCTTGCTCCACCGTGGGGATCCGTTTGTGGATTAGGTTCCGGATTTTATTTTCGCTGGTCTCAAGGACTTTTTCAACCGTCAAGTCGTAGATTAGCGTCTTGCCAGCGAATGGGTGGTTGTAGTCAACTTGAACTCGACCGGCACCTACGGACCGGACCTGCGCTGCTTTACCGTCCATGTTCACCTGCAAACCTGGGACGGGCGTGAGCCCTTCCGCCGTGAATTTGCGGAGTGGAACGAGTCGAACTTTCTTCGGGTCACGCACCCCGTAGCCTTTCTCAGGCGAGAGTTCTACGGTGTTCGCCTTCCCCACCTCAACCCCCATCAAGGCTTCGTCTAAGCCCTTCGGAACCCAATTCTCACCTACAATGATGAAGAAGGGTTCGTAGCGCTCTTCACCGCGGTAGAGCTTCGCTTCCTTGGCTACGCTCTCAAGCGTAGTGCCGACTGTCTCGCCGGTTTCTTTGATTTTGAGCGTGTAGTTGGCGAGTATGAAGTCGCCGTTCTTAAGGGGCAATCAATAGCACCTTGAATTGTGAAGGCGAAGCCTAGATTTGCCCGTTCTACATTAATCTTTCAGAACAGGCACAGGTGCTCGCGTTAGTTTGAGATGGAACTTCACTCTGATCCGCGGGAAAAATGTGAAAGAACATGAAAATTGCTCCGAAGGATTTTGGTCACTTGGTTGGTTTCCAAGTTATTGCCAGTACCCCGCCGATGAGGCCGAGGATTAGGCCAATGCCAAAGCCGCCCATTGCGCTCCCGAATATGCTGAGCACTGAGAAGAGTACGATTAGCGAGCCCCAAGTCGAGTGTTGTTCGGGTTTGCTGTTCAGCATGAAGGCGCTGATGATCACTATGGCTCCGAAAATGAGGCCTAGCACGCCCATGGCGCCGAACGCGAATTGCATCATGCCTAGTCCCGTGCCCATCATACCTCCCCATCCCCATTCGCCATAGCGGCCCATCATTCTGTAACCGTAATTGCCCATCCACGAACCTATCATTGTCATCATGCCTCCGCCAAGAAGGATGAAGACGCCTGCGACCAACGAGAGTATG
>JAHFFU010000197.1 GCA_023247835.1 Candidatus Bathyarchaeota archaeon | reverse complement strand
GAAGAGGCTGGGAAGAACAGGCAGAGTCGTCAGAAAAAGCTCAAGATGGCCAAGGTCGCGATTCTCGCTGCAACGATTCTAGTTACTGTGGTAATTGTTGTAAACGCTTTCAACACGGGGAGGCAGAGACATCTCATCTTGGGAAATCCCCCCAACCAATACCAGACCGGTCTTCTCGTGAACAATGAAACTAAGACTTTCGCGTTTGACCAAGAATGGAATTTCAACTTCACACCGGGTAGTAATGTTCAGGTGAAGCTTCTCCTGAAAGGCGGAGTCGGTGTGCAGGTGACCTTCGGCACCATTGAGGCATTCAACACTAACCCATTTACAGGGTTGCCCTTGGGACCATTCCTCATGGCAGGCTCTCTGAAACCCTCCAGCCCCTCAATGTCGTGGAACAGTTCTGTTCCCCTTGAAGGAGCGTACAGGCTTGAAATGGTAAACCTAGGAGAGGAGAGCAACGTCTGTGCGGTCCAAGGCTACGTCAACGCCAGCTAAGGACCAGCGACCATTCCACAAGGTCATCCTCATTGGCCTTGTCAGCCTCCTCACGGACATAGCCACGGAGATGGTGTTAGCCCTACTGCCACTATTCGTGGTTGACGAGCTAGGCGCCAACTCGGTTCTACTCGGCTTGATGGAGGGTGCGGCAGAGGCGGTCAACCACACTTTCCGCGTAATCTCCGGACTCATAACCGACACAATCTCGAAGAGAAAACCCCTGCTCGTGATTGGCTATTCGATATCAGCACTCGCAAAGCCCCTGCTCGGATTTTCCAACAATTTTACAACCGCACTTGCCCTACGCCTTACCGACCGCTTAGGAAAGGGCACGCGGACATCGGCGAGAGATGTGTTGCTCGCCGAGTCTATTCCTAAGAAGCAGCTCGGAAGAGCGTTCGGCTTTCACAGATCGATGGACCAGGCAGGAGCGGTCGCGGGGCCACTTCTCGCGTATTTCCTGCTCCCCTATATTGGTGTGAGAGGAATATTCTTGTTCTCGATAGTCCCCGGAATCGCGGCTGTATCCATCGTTGTATTCTACGTACACGATGTTGAGGTCGGGCCTAGGACTAGGGTGGCTGGGTTTATGCGGAATGCGAGGTCCATTCTGAACCTCAGACTGGGAAGCTATCTGGCGGTTGTGGGCATCTTTGCCGCTGGCACTTACAGCTATGCGTTTGTCCTGCTAAAGGCGGTCAACTTGGGGATCGACGTGGGTACAGTCCCACTAGTTTACGCCGTATTGAATCTTGCAACCGTCCTTGTCGCGATACCCTTCGGGGTGGTCGCGGATAGAATCGGGGCCAAGAAAGTCCTGTTGATCGCATATTTTTTCTTCCTCGCGACAACCTTGGGTAGTGTGCTCGTGACATCTGGCGCGTTCATCGCCTTTGTCATCGCGTTTGGTTTCGGGATGTTCCTCGGAACTTCGGACGCCGTTCAACGGGCCCTGGTTCCAACAATGGTACCAGATGAGTACAGAGGGACGGGGTATGCGCTGTACTATTTGGTCCTGGCAATTGGTGCGTTGGTGGCCAACGTTGTCTTTGGAACGTTGTGGAACTACGTTTCAATGGAGTCTGCCTACACCTACAGCTTGACGACCTCGGTCGTGGGAATCATAGGTTTCGTCATCTTGCTCTTTGGAGAGCATTAGCGAGGGGTGTGGGCTGGAAAATGGTAAATAGCCTCGCGGGTAACTTTGCCCGCATACCATGGCCCACCTAGCCTCGCGCCCCGCCGTGAGAGTATCGCTGATAGCCGTCTTCACGGCGATTTCCCTTGGGACCAACTATGTGATGATAGACATTCCAAACGTCAAGCTGATGGACGCTTTCGTATTCATCGCAGCTTTCCTCTTCGGACTTGAGGTGGGCCTTGGATCCGCTGTCTCCATCTGGACGATCTACGGTTTCGTAAACCCATACGGGATAGACGACATCCTGACACTATCATTCTTGATAACCGGAGAATGTCTCTACGCGATTTCGGGTTGGATTCTCAGCCGCACGTCGATTGGGAGAGATCTTCTGAACCGAGGCTCATCCTACTACCCAGGTCGAATGAGTATCGTGGTTGGGCTAATCGGACTGCAAGCCACATTTGCATATGATGTTCTCACAAATTTCGGAACCTACTTTCTTCGAACAAGCTCAGCCTACCAAGCACTCTTGATTGGAATGATAACCGGCGCGCCGTTTGCCCTCTTGCACGAAGGAAGCAACCTAATCTTCTTCGCCACCGTTGTCCCCTTGGCTATTGCTTACTCGAAACGCTCCGGACTACTCGAAAGCAGGCCTCGGTGAATCATACTGGCCGAACATCGACTCTTCTACATCAGCCTGGCCCTCGTTGCCATAGCGATCACGTCTACTCAGGCAATCGCATACTACTATTTTCAGAGCTCGACTAATCCTGAGCGCTGCCCAGCCACAGGTGAACTATGCATGAAGGTCGATACGCTGATCAATTATGGAAATACGACGAGAATCTGGCTTAACAGGTCAGACGTTCCAGCCAGCTGGAACTTTTACCAGTTGACCGCCAACATTACGAGCGTAACATCCAGGTATTATGGTCCACTGTTGAACGAGCACTTCGTGACCGGAATAAACGGAGTCGAGATGTCGGGAGCATACTCTTGGGGACTGTGGGTCTTTTGCGCGACCAAAACAGCCTGGGTCTATTCACCGGTCGGGGCGGATTCTGTTAGACTAGGTAATCGCTCCATTCTCGCATGGGTTTACGAGTCAGACTACAGTCAACCTCCCTTAAGCGGACAGTCCAAAACCGATTCCTGTTAGTCTCGAGAAACTGAGTTCGGAGACTTGATTCAGAGTCTCGCTCTCATACTTCGCATCACGTTTAATATCGTAGACGACGAAGTGCAGAGCATCGAAATTGTCCGAAACCACCTCCAAGGTAGCGTTGAACGTCAGAGAACTGGGAATAGCAGGCTGGCTCAAGGGTCCAAAATAACGTCGTGAAATCAGGACTTGTTCAGGTACGAGCACAAGGGAAACTGGATTATCCTAGTCCTATATGGGAACTCTGGAAACGTAATCAACGGTATGGGACTGGAGGGTTAACAAGTCTTGTCGGATAAGGGTAGGGCGTTCATCAACATTGAGAATGTTGTCGCTTCGGCAACGCTGAACCAGCGGATAGACCTCAACGCGATCGTTCGCATCTTTCCGGGAGTAGAGTACCGCCCTGAACAGTTTCCGGGTTTGGTCTATCGGTTGAAGAAGCCTAAGA
>JAHFFU010000196.1 GCA_023247835.1 Candidatus Bathyarchaeota archaeon | reverse complement strand
CTATGCAGAGCCTTTCAACTTGATCTATGTATACGCAACCCGCATAGACACGTTCCCCAACCCATCCCTACGGAGGCAGAGCCGACTGGCTCAAACCTATTCCGCGTAACGATTCCCGAAATCCGAAACGATGGCTTCGCGAACCGCGGGGCTGGGAACGTTCTCGGATGCGATCAACGGTATCGATTCTGAGAACCACTTATGGTGCCTCTCCAAGAGCTGAAGCACCCTATCGTGAGACTCTCTAGGTGACGCTAAATCAAACACCCCACACAAACACAAGCGGCGTATCTCTAAATTCCTTTGCTTATGTTTCCGCCTCTGCCCCTAACTCGGTCTTTGAATTGTCCGCAGAACTCGACCCGTCGCATTTCGTGGATGCTTCCGCTTTAACTCGAGAATATCCTGCGGCTCGTCAATATCGAAGCAAATCCCTCTGAACCTTAGCACCTTGCTGAATGTACCGCGCTGCTCTGCTAGCTGCAGATGTCTCTTGAAGCTGTGCCAACCGAAAACCGGTCTGATCACTTCAGGGGGATTCATGAACAATGCGTTCGTCCCCGAGCCATCTTTAGACGGGGTCAAGGCTACAGAGTACCCGTGAGACTCTTCAATGAACCTGTCAATTTCCTGCGGTTTGACAAGCGGAAGGTCCGCATGAATCACAAGCACCGCTGAAGCACCTTCCCGCTCAGAATTTCTAATGGCCAATCTGATGCCTTTGTTGAGGCCTCGCCTTTTTCCCTCCCACAGAAACGTAGCCCCGAAGCGTCTAGCAATTTCACGTGCGCTCTTGTCGGCGCTCACTACTGTCACCTGACCAACTCGCTCGGCCTTTCTCAACGCGGCGAGTACGTCTTTCAGCATTGCAACGCTTAACTGTCGCCTCTCAGCCGGTCTAAGTACGGGCGACAGTCTGACCTTCGATTTGTGGAGAACGTTCACAGGGACGATCGCATGTACAGACCCGAGTTCGCGTGAACGATTCTTCAATGACTGAATTCACTTATGGTAATTCTCGCTAGGCGCACTTTGTCGGCCATTGTTCTCATGAGCGTGTTGGTTACGATAGGTTTGATTCCTGAGGCCTCTATGTCCGGTGCGAGCGCCTTGTCGACACGGTCTATGATGAGTGCGTCTAGGAAGTCGCTGTAGAAGTCTGCTACGCCCAGGGCACTAGGCGCCATGTTAAGCGCCTTCATTAATTTGTCCGCAGGGCCTTTCACCGTCTTGCCGCCCACAATCGGGCTTATGCCGACGATCTTGGCCCTAGTTTTTTTTAACGCAGATTTGATTCCACGAACTGCAAGAATTGCCCCTATGCTGACGATGGGGTTGCTCGGGCATATGATTACGCCCTTCGCTCTTCCGATACAGCTGGTAACTTGTTTTGATGGTTTAGCGGACTCGGCGCCGAGGAAAAATACGCTTTGAACCCTCGGCTTCGTCTTCAGCTTCACCATGTACTCCTGGAAGTGCATTTTTCGTTTGCCTGCCACAACGTAGGTTTGCAACAAATCATCGCTTGCGGGAAGTAGCCTCAGTCGAAGCCCCAGGCGCGAAACCAAATCCGCTGTCACACTCGACAGCCGTTTCCCCTTCTGAAGTTCTTCCGTGCGATAGATATGCGTCGCCAGGTCACGGTCGCCAAGGTTAAACCAAGTTTCAAAACCATACCTGCGAAGTAGAGCTTGACAATGAAAAGTGTCTCCACGAAAACCCCAACCCTTGCTCGCGTCCACGAGCCCAGCGAGTGTGTACGTGACGATATCCAAGTCTGGGGAGACATGAAGGCCATAAATGTTGGCATCATCTCCAACGTTTCCAATTATCGTGATATCTTTCTGTGGAACTACTCGAATCAGTCCCTCAAGAAATCTTGCTGCTCCAACCCCTCCGGCTAGGGCAACGATCAAGAAAAGGACCGTATCGGTTCGGCGGAATGATTCACGAACTCTGTGTGAATCTGCTAATCCAGGGTTGGCCTGAAGCGATTTCGGGAATCTTCAAGCTCAGGGGCGTGAAGATAAGGTATGGGATTATCACGGAGAAGGCCGCGTGTAACCCGTTGAAGATGCTGGTGAAGAAGAGCATTGCCCAGAGCACCTGCGAGGGACTAGCGAACTGCATCCCCAACTTGGCTAGTGACTTTTGGCTGAAGCCTAGGTAGTCTATTCCAAAGATCACCGGTCCAATGTACGTGAATACAAAATAGTTGACGGCGAGCAATATCCCAATACGAGCCAAAGCTGCGAACCCTAGCATAGTAGCTAGGGCCACAGAAATGTGAGATCGGTTTCTTGCGATGCTTCGGTAAGCCTTGCTTCCTAACCAAAGCCCAAATAAGGTCGATAAGACCGCAACGAACTTCAACGTCGGGCCTAGGATGCCATTAGTGCCAGTTTCTGCGAGAATTATCCAGTGGACGGTAGCCGTTATCAGCGCTGGAATGGGGCCGAAGATTAAGAAGGCTAGGACGGAGAACAATTCAGCCGGGTCGAAACGTAGGAACGTCAATAACGGGAACGCCGGCTGGATATTCGCTGGAAGCACGATAGTCGAGAGAGCTGCCATACTTCCAAACACCGCGGCACCGGTCAATCCCACACTTCGTCTGGCAAACAGTCCCTCTGCCAACGAAACCACAAATTATGCGCACAATAAGTCACAACTACTTAACCTTTCCATTATGACAATTTCAGTAAATAATCATGAAAGCATGTCACTTGCGGCATTTCATTATCGCTTTTTACTGAAGCTTTTCGCTTTCGAAATGAAATCTCGTACAAGTTCCACGTTAAGGGGAGAGAGGACTCTTGACCTGCCCACCTCGTAGACTTGGAGGAGGCCTGCGTCTCTTAGAACCTCGACGTGCCTGTATACTCCTCCGTAGTCCATTTTCAAATTGGTTGCAACGGCGGTAATGTGCAAGGGTTTCTTGCTGTCCATAAGCATGAGTAAAATGCGAAGCCTAACGCTGTTGCCCAGTGCAGCGAATGCGGTCGAAGCTGACTTCAGGTCTTCAGAGGCCGACAAGCAAGAATCCAGCCCTACATTCCGACAAGCTACAATGTCGGTGAATGGGAAGTTAATCCTTGCTCAAGGGCAGCCCTTTCCTTCGGGCAAATTCTTTCATATGCTCATCAGAGCAGAAATGGTACGTTTTCAACTGTCCGGATTCCTCTGCCGCGAATGACCTAGCGGCCATCAGGTCCAACACTTTTCCGCATTGGTTGCACATTACTTTCATTGTGAACCCTAGGCAA
>JAHFFU010000195.1 GCA_023247835.1 Candidatus Bathyarchaeota archaeon | reverse complement strand
TGGGGCGGGGAGGTTCGTGATGTGGCCCTCCGTGGCGGTAGACGAACATCTCACGACCCATCTTGTCTGGATCCAAGTTGATCTGACCGAGAAGACAAACACGGGGGCGTACTATGGAATCATTGACAGGGATGCAATCAACCGAACCACCTTCATCGCGGCTTTTGATCAAAGTTTCGCCTCAATCCCTAGGCCTCGTATTGCATTGGATGAAGCGTCTTACGATCTGCACGTTGTTTGGGTAAGGACTGATGAGCTCCCAAGTGGAGAGGTGGTTTCGAGTGTTAACTACGCGAGAATAAATTTGGCGAGAAGGAACGTGACTTATCTTGAAGTCGCCAAAACTGAGGAGCACGTTGAAGACGCATCCGTTACCGCGGGACCTGCCGGAAATGCCTACGTCGTGTGGGAGCCTGAGGACGTTTCCAGACCTTCCGGCGTAGTCTACGTCAACCAGATCTCTCGCGAGGGGAACATTGTCTTCTCGAAGCAGTTGAATCAACCGAATCCAGACCCTTCCACTCATCCATACCTTTCACTATCGACCGATTCGCAAGACAATTTGTACGTCATTTGGTATCAACCACCCGCGCCCCCCCGCGCTGAAGCGCCTCCGACCACTTCCGCACCCACGAGCATAAGCTACCTGAAACTGGATCGAGATGGATCCGTTTCGCAGACAGGGAACGAAGTCATTAATGGACCGGTAATCGCTTTCAGAGTTTCGCAATCGGGAGACCTTTACGCCATCTCACAGGGGCGAATTGTCGCAGTAACCAAACCCACGATAGCACCGTATATACAGATAATGAGCGCGGGACTGGTCGCGCTTGCAGTTCTAACCAGTGTTGCCGCCACAGAGGACGGTAGGTACAGACTAATGCGCCCCATGACCCGCTTTGCCAAGAGGCTAAGCACCAAGAGAGCCGATGAAGAAGCCCGCATTTTGAAACTGGTGTCTAGGAGGCCTGGCATCAGACTCACCGAAATCAATTCCCAGCTGCCTGAATTGAAATATACAATGTTCAGGCTTCTGATCCTAGAAAGTAAAGGCTATGTGTCATCCGTCAGAGCTGGGCTGTCTCGCCGGTTCTACGGCTCCATACAAACTGAATTTCCGGAAATTTCTCACAGCGGAGCATCCCAATCGATCCCCGCACGAATTCTAGATGAAATTGCACGCAATCCCGGGATTTGGGAGGGCGGGCTCGCCCAAATTCTGGACCTTAGCCAACAGATTGTGCACTATCACTTGAAACGATTGCACGCCGCCAAGATAATACGGGCCGAATTGAGAGAAAGGCGTAAGCATTACACTTTGTCATCTCACGAGACGTGAGCAACAGAGGAAGCGAAATCAGATCCGGATGAGCGAGAAGGGACTTCTCGCAAGCCTGACACTCGCTGCTCTTCAGAACTCAACTTCCGTTCGTGATAATACTGGTCTCCTTGATACTGACGTTCAGAGGTTAGTCATTATTCGTAGCGTTGGCATCTGTAACAATACCATCTCTGGTACTGTTGTATCCAAGTAAGGTCACCTTTACAGATTGAACAATTAGAGCCTGTGGCAAGTGTTGTAACTCTTAGTTTTCTTGCCGTTCTTCGTCGAAATATGAGGAAAGCGAAAATCGCACCTAGCAAGAATGAGAAAACTCCGAGTCCAAAGGCCGAGGATTGGCTAGGAAGACTTCCTCCTCCCGAGAGTAGATTGGCGCGTGAGGCACTTATGTAGGCCAGAAAGGCGTTCTGCGAGGCCTCGGAGTAGTTCATTTTCTTGTAGGCCGCCTCAGCGTTGCTCAGTCTGGAGTTCGCTGCGTTGATGTCAGGCCAATTTATCAAATCGAAGGGAGAGGATTTTAGAAGTTGAACCGCGCCTCGAATCAATTGGTCCGCGTAGCCTCTGAGCAGGGCGTCCTTGTCGAACTGGCTGAAGGTATCCTCATATGGATAGTACGCCATGACCGATGAAACGAAGTTTTCAGTGGGATCATAGGATGTCGAAAATGGGTGCATTAATCCAACCATGTGTCCGGTTTCGTGGATTATGGTGTTAGTGAAACCAAATCCCAAGCCCGGCTGCTTTGGAGTCACAAAATCTCCCCGCAGAAGGTCATCAGCTGAGTGGCTTATGAGTACCATGTCATATAATGCGACTCCCCAAATGCCGCGATCAAAGTCCACGGCCTTCGCAACCAACTCCTTGTACGTAAAGCCAAACGTGTAATTGCCATCGAAGGCGAACACGAGGACGGGAATATCATATGTGTCAAAGCTTCTAATTGTCTGCGTGAAGTTCGAAATATGGCCCTGGCCGCTTTCGCTAAGCCAATCATAGACTGGTCTGGCATCCACGATGGGGGTAATCCCGACCGAGCTGGGGGACGTGGCGGATTTTACGATGTTGAATAACGAGCGATTTTCGCTGAGCTTTTGGTATTTTACGTCAACTTCAATCTTGGCGAAAGGCAATAGCGAACTTAGCTGAGCCTTCACTTCGCTTGAATCAACTGTCGACTCAATTGGGGGTGTTTGAGCGGTGCGATTGTCGAAAACAAAGACCTTAACGCGATAGGTCTGCGCGTAGTTCAACGGGTAGACTAGGTCCGGAAGGAAAATGTTGTAGACTGCTCCATAGATGTAGTCTGCCAGATATTGTGTCACCCAACTTGTCCAGTATGGGTTGCTGGGCGTCAAATGGTTTATCGAAGCGGCAAGTTGCAAGGGGAGCTGTTCTGCAGCGGGGCCTGGACCTGCGGACAGATCGATGAAGAAGAACCTGCTGTGGCCTCCCCAGGCGGTCAAGTAGCGTCCGTTCAGTTTGATGCCGAGATCGTGGTCGTTGAATGTCTTGTTGTAAAAGTGCGCGGTCAGTACCATGGGGTGCTTACTTGAGAAGCTCTGAAATTGTGTTGGCGTCGCTGAAGGCAGTTGCTTTGATAGGTCGGCAAGAATTAGTGTGTAACCGTCAGATTCCTGACCGCCGTAAGCTCGGGCATGATCTGTTAGCCAAGATTCAACTTGGTCGGCGGGGTAATACGTGTTCGTGGCGTTCACGCGGAAGTGAGTGTAATTCAGAAAATAGGAGTTCTGAATTTTGAAGTAGGTTTCATTCCAAAGCACGTTGATTCTATTTTCGACTTTGGCGACTGAATTCAAATACGATACGAAATCTTGCAGGAAAGCCTGTGGGGCGAAGGTAACATCATATTTGATTTGATAAGTTGTGTCCGTGCTTATTCCAGGAATCACGGTGAGCTGATACCGTCTGTCCGGTGCATT
>JAHFFU010000194.1 GCA_023247835.1 Candidatus Bathyarchaeota archaeon | reverse complement strand
GGCCCTGAGAACCTCTCTTTCTAAGGCGCTTCGAACAACCTCACTAACAATTATCCGATATCGCTCAATCTTGCGTTTAAGGGGCGCAGGAATCTTGGCTGAAATCGTTACGGATTTCATTAATTGCCAATCGGTATTACCTAGGGTATTACGATTAAGCCTTTCGGCTCAATTGAAGAAGCCTTAGTGCCGGGAGTGGGGCATTCGCCGACGATGCGCCGGATTCGAACCCACGAAAGGCTACGCCACGTGAATGGTTAGTTGGAATGCGGCTCTTGTTTACCTCATCGGCTATGGGTCTTTGAGGCAGATTACTTTGCTTTTCCCCAGTGTATAGAGATCGACTTGATCCAGGATATTCCTGCCCAGCAAGACTTGGAAGGGGAGTGCCTTAGGAATGGGAGATGAAGCCACAATCGCATCGTAACTACCCACCGGGAGTTCGATCGTGGCTTTGAAAGTGCTCATCTTTACGAAACCAGCCGCGGTTGCAACCGTTTCTGTAGCAGCCTGTTGCAAGCCTGCTTCATCGATGAGCTGAGGAGTTACAAGGGTGAGGCTGGACGCGGTGTCGGGGGATGACACCGTGGTAAGCTTGTTCTTACCCGTTATGGCAATTGGGATCACCGGATAGGATTCCTGGTCGACCATTTCGTATTTCCAGCATTTCAAAGTAGCTTCAGCTAGGAAAGCGTATTGAATTGGTCTGATGGCCTTGCCCCTACGGGCTACTCGGATTGGCTCATCCGGAAACTTGGCCATAGCAGCCGAGGAAACGTCTGCAACTGAGTCTCCGACCGCTGCCACTGCACCCCGAACCAGCGCATAGTACTTTCCATCTGGAACCCAACTCGGCACGTTCACACTCGGCTCAGAACGTGCAGCCTGATGAACAGTGAGCTTCTCCGCTACCGCGCTCTTCACCATCTCGGTTTGACTGGCACCCATTGCTTTTGCAAAATTTGCTAATTTCCGCTTCATTTCCTCGGGAACTCTGAGATTTATTATCGCCACGTCTTAGCCTGCCTCCAGAGTTTTGGGGTCTACTGAATATATACATATTGCGTATACAGATCGTATATCAGTTTATTGATGTGGTGGGGGCCAAATTTCGAGGACGGTTCGCCGGCCTTCCAAGGCATTAGATGAAACTCGTGGGCTTGCCTAATTGGAAATAAATCTCCTTGGGGAACAGTATGAGCGCCTGCGAAGGATCAGATGAGCTGTGGTTGGACGGCCCGCGAACAAACGTTGGTGCGGGGAGTGGGACATGCGCCCACACACCACCGGGTTCATCCGAAACGCCAAGCGCGAATCTTGAGTGTGGCGCGCGTGGCCAAGCGTAGGCATCAGCATGCCGCACGCATCCAGCTTTGGTTGAATGAAGCGGCAGGTTGAGGACGGAAAGAGTTCTCAGTTGAATCTACTTGGGGTAGTGAGCTGCAGTATGGGGTCCGACTTCTGCTCAAAAGCGAGGGCGATCCTGCTTCCTGCGGTAAACCCCATTACAATACCCTCGTCGCCCATGGCTATGGCCGCGTAGACCCTTTTACTAACAGGGCCTACGATTGGGAGCAAATCCTTTGTCTTCGCCCATGAGTCGCCCCATTGATATTCACGTTCAAAGGTAGCCCCGCCGTAGTACCAGGCGAGCTTCTCTTTGATGTTCTTGGCTTGGTAAAGTTCCAACGCAAGGCGGCCCCCGAGAGGATAGAGTATATCGTACTTATCCTCCATCGTCCAGATTACTTTGTCCTGCGGCCATATCTTCTGGGTTTGCATTTCACGGCTTGCCACTACGACGGTGCTTTCTTGCTCAAAGTGCTTTTCCAAACCGTGGAATGGCTCAAGGTTAGTCGCCACAATTAGGCGATCGCATCGTACCACCGCGCGAGGCGACCGAACAGTCACGTAGTCTTTCTCCTCATCGAAGGAGATCATGGGGGATTTTTCGAAGACGGGTATTTTGAATCGTTCGGCAAGCCCGGCTGTGAAGCGCGCAGGGTGGATCATGGAGCAGATTTCAAATGACAGGCCCGCGACAAATTTGTTTCCAGTGAAGTATCTCTCAATGTCCTGGCCCGTGTAAAGCTCAGTTTGTATGCCGATGCTGGCTAGCTCAGCTTTCTCCTTCTCAATTCTGCTCTTTTCTGAATCATTTTTGGCGACCATGATTGCCCCGGTTTTGCGAAGTCCACATTCGATCCCGTTTTTCTCGACTAGGGAAATCATTTGGGCGATGGTCTTTTCGGTCTCTTTCCACAGCATAGTCGCATTTTCTTTGCCGTACAACTGAGCTGCTTCAGCGAAGTTGCCGCCCGAGCCATAGTACAGGATGCCAGAGCTTGCTCCCGTGGCGGCTGAACCAACTTCTTCTTTCTCGAGAACGAGAACCGTGAAGCCGGCGTTTAGTAAATGGAAAGCGCATGAGACGCCGGCAATACCTCCGCCCGCGATTGCGACGTCGACCTTTATGTCCCGATCGAGGACCTGAAATCGATCCGTCACAGGCCAAAGTGGATTAGCTTGCATGCTAGGCCTCCTGAAGCATTATGTGAGACTAAATAATTGAGTGAGGCGTTCCTATAAGAGCTCTTCAGCGCCAATAGTCGTATTCCTTCGGCAAGGCCTTTCTCAAAACTCTGTGCCCAATCACGTAACGGTTGTCCTCCATTCTGATGTCGGACTAGCCCGCTCTATCCAATTTGCTCTGCTCGAAGCATTAGGCCCACAGACATGGTTCACTTTACATGTAAGCCTGACCGATAGTGGTAGGCGATTGGATTGACAGTTGATACAACCCAAGAAAGGAAGGCCACTCGTAGGAAGTTCCTGAAGTATGGAGTGACGGCAGCGGTGGCTGGTGCCGTTGGAGCTGGGAGCGGTTTCTTCACCCTTCAGCCACGAATAGACCAGTTGCAAGCGGGAGTTCTTGACCTTCAGGCCGAATTGTCCGCAGCAAGGGGTCATGCACGGATTCCACCTGCTGAGACTCTTGTACCTATCCCCGATTCGGCTCGCGGACCAGCGATCGATCCCGGTAAGGGCTACTTCGTTCAGGAGGTTCGAAGCGGCGTATACTGGGTGACCGACAGTATCTACCAGGCCATGTTCCTGACGACCGGGAAGGGAGTTATCGTCGTGGACGCTCCTCCATCTATTGGAAAGAACATGCTGAAGGCTATTGCAGAGGTGACAAATGAGCCGATAACACACGTGGTCTATAGTCACTCACACGCAGACCACATAAGCGCAGCGGGCATGTATCCCACCGAAGCGACTTACATCGCGCACGCCG
>JAHFFU010000193.1 GCA_023247835.1 Candidatus Bathyarchaeota archaeon | reverse complement strand
CAACAATTGCCGGTGTGAGAGTTCCCGCAACGGCGCTCACAATTCGGCCCGTGTTAAGGGCCCACTCACCGGTCGCTAGCATAGCAGCGATTGACACAAGGTTGTAGAAAGGAAGCCAGTAGACTGATTGGTTCGGTTGAGGTTGGAAATCGCTGTACAGCCCTCCTCTGTAGATCGTCAAGACATCCATGACCCATCGGTGATATGATTCTCCGATGCGGTCGACGTTCAGGTCGGAGCCGTATCTTGTGATGAAATAAGAAACGTAGCTTTCGTACTGCAGGTACCTGGCGAGGCACGCAACCGCCACTACTAGAACCAGTACGAGATAGATTGAATCGAACTTACTTTGAGTCTTCGGCTGGGACTCTGACATCGTTGGGCGAGCTCAAACTTGAGCTAATTTAGCCCTTGTCGTGTCTCGCATCGTAATCCGCGCAATGAAGAGGTACGAGCAAGTGTAGAGGAGTAAAAGGGGAATAATTCCCCAATTCGGCGTCGGGGAGCTAAAGTATGCCTTTGCTATTGAGACAATTCCAATTATGCCAGCGAGTACTTCCAGCAATACGATCTTATCTATTTTGATTTGATATTTCTTGTCGCGCCACGTGTCAATAGTTCGCTCAATCCTGTATTTCGGAGTTCGTGTAAACACCCCCGAATCGCGACCGAAGACTCCTTGGGCCACGGCAATTGTATTGCTCAAACTAATCCCGAAGCCTATCAGGCCAAGGGCCCCAAGAGCCTGAATCTGCCCCTTGATTCTCATTCCTTGTGTCCGAAGAGCGGTCGCGTAGAATATCCACATGGATACGGCACAGAAGGCTATGGTAAGGTTTAGCGCGACCCACTGAGGCATCGCCAACGTAGCGGCCCAGGCAGTCTGACCCAACGATATGATGTAACTCCAAACGCCGTAGCCGAGGTCTGAAAGGAATTGAACAGGAGCCTGGAATGGGTTGACCTCCGAAAAGAACGGCACCCCGGCTTTCTTCAGGGGTTCAGTTAGGAACCCCGGCGCGTCGAATTGGACAAGCCTAATGTTCAGCATCGCCGCGATGATTCCAATCGCGTAAGCCGACAACATCAAAGGGTGAACTGAATAGAAAGAGAGATGTACAAAGGCCTCGAGTTTCTGTCCCAGCGTCAACCGCTTATCGCCCAAAACTTTCCAGAGAAGCTTCTTGCAAGTCCTAATGGAACCTGATGCCCATCGAGCCTGCTGTTTCTTGACGGCTGGGATTGTTGGCGGAACTTCGGCCAGGCATTCTACGTCACGAAGGTAAAGAGCTTTCCAACCATTAAGCTGCATTCGATAGCTCAAATCCAAGTCCTCTGCAAGCGTATCGGGTTGCCAGCCACCAGCATCATCTATGGCTGCCCGACGGATAATGCCAGCTGAACCATTGAAATTCAGAAGATAGTTAGCGGCATATCTCCCGGCCTGTTCAAGCACGTGATGGCCATCATAACCAATAGCAATAGCCTTGGTGACTATGTTGTAATTCCTGTTAACATGACCCCACTTGCATTGCACCATCGAGAGCTTATCATCCTCAAAGTACGGCATAACTCTGCCTAGGAAATCCTTAGGCGGTACGAAATCAGCGTCGAAGATAGCGACGAATGGTTGTTTGCAGGTCTTCAATCCATTTTGGAGAGCGCCTGCCTTGAACCCATCTCTGTTCTCACGATGCACGAACTCCATGTCATAGCCTGCACTTCGATAGCCATCTACAGTCTCCTTTGCGATGTTCGTAGTCTCGTCAGTTGAGTCGTCTAGGACCTGCATCTGAACCAAGTCCCGACCATAGTCATCCGCCATCTTGGAACAGCTTTCTAAGAGTCTTTGCACAACGTAGCGTTCGTTGAATATTGGTAGCTGAATCGCCACTGGCGCTTTCTTATTAGACTCCGTCTTTGGGACGCGATACTCGGATGCACGTTTCATGAGGATGTAAAAGTTGATTCCGTAGGGAAAGAATAACACAGACAAAACAACAGAGGCACCAAGCAAGACAGAGCGCATAGCTGCAGGATCGATTGTCACGACGTCGCGCCCTCAAGTAAGGAACGTATTCGATCGCTACGCAGGCCGCATGCTATTTAAGAGATGTTGCGGAACCGGAAAGAGCGCGGAGATCCAGATAACTCGTAAACCCTTGCTTCTGGCGTCTTAGGTAAGGCCTCTTTCAAGACTCCGGCACTTTGACTAATCCTTTCGGGAACAAAGGCTTGCTTGATGGATCCAATATTATTAAGAAACAACATAAAGGGTCACTGTGGGCGTGTATTTCTCCCTGAAATCTCCGCCTAATTTTGCGAATATCTTGATGGTTCTGTTTTCCCAGCCTTTTGGCACGGTTAGAGTGAATTCTTCGTAACCGCGGGTATTTGTGTAGAGTGAATCTATGTAGCCTTCAGAACTGTAGAGGTCGACCCTTATGTCAGAAACGTTCGATCTGCTGCAATTGTCCAGAGCTGTGCAATTGTAGAGCCAGACTTTGACCTTCAGTGTACTGCCCGCTTTGGTAGTGAAGTTCGCGCCGGGCGTCTTCGGTTCTTGTTCTTCGGTGGAATGATTGAACGCTTCATCGACGACCTCGATTCCTCCATCGTTCCATTTCGTAACTTTGTCGAATGGGCTCTTAGATCGTTCAATGAATCGGGCGGTCTTGTTATAGGCATCATTGTTATAGTGTGCCCCGTCCTTCTCCTTCTCCCAGACTCCGTGGCTAGAGTCAGGGAAGAAATGCCATTCCTTCAGGTACCAAGGGGCTTTTGTCCCATTCGGCGCGTTATCGTAGAATTTCAGTCCTTGAGGCCAGAGATCGTCACTCCAAATCCCTCCATAAAGCATTTCAAGATTCGCTTTCACATTGTTTGCGTGGCTCATCGATTCGAGCGCTTTGTCGGGTAAGCCCTGCAACGGAGCACTAATTATTACAGCCCCATCCGGGGCCGCCCACATATCCGGATCATTTACAGCCACCTCATACGCGGCCGCGACTCCTCCGGTAGAGTATCCAATCAAATAGGTGAAGTTGTACCCCTGCGATCGGCTCCAATGATGAAGTCCCTTCAGAACTGTGCTACCCGGATAATATCCCAGGGCATAATATGGTTGGTTCATGACTGCAACCGTATGCTCTTCGGAGCCTGATTGAAGAGCTAGCACGCTGTAGTTTCTTGATAAATCGCCTATGAAACGCATTACGCCGAAACCCTCCATGTCGTAAGGGTTCACCGTGACGTGGTCAGAAAACGCGTGTCCACCGGTAAGCCAGATCAGCAAGGCATCGCTTGCGTTGTTATTCCAATAATACCATTTGTTTTCGC
>JAHFFU010000192.1 GCA_023247835.1 Candidatus Bathyarchaeota archaeon | reverse complement strand
GAGCCATGATCAATCCTATGAGGCTTAGGATTATGCCACCTATCCCGAATGTTGTTGCCGTCATTGCATTAGGAGACAGCCCGATCACTTGGCCTACCATACCGTCTATGTGCGCACGCACACGAAAACCGAAACCCACAACTTCTGGTTCTGGAGATGATACTTCGTGTGCGTGACTCTTGCAACCAACCGACGATGCTCGGTCGAAGAGCTTCGTTCCTCCCGCATTTTCCTCAACGCAGTCAACGCTTGATAAGTACAGGGTCGTCGTGTTGCCGTTGCAAAATATTAGCTCTGACCCCAAGGACGAGTACTTCGCTGATGGCCTGACTGAGGAGCTGATATCGACAATGTCAAAAGTCCACGAGTTGAGCGTAATCTCCCGCACTTCTGCGATGCAGTACAAGACCAAGTCAACGCCCATTCCCGAGATAGGGCGGGAATTGAAGGCGGGAACGATACTCGAGGGAAGTGTCCGCAAGGCGGGAAACAGAGTCCGGATAAGCATCCAAATGATCGATGCAATGCATGATAAACACCTGTGGGCTGAGAGCTACGACAGAGAGCTTCAGGACATCTTCGCAATCCAGAGCGACATTGCCGAGCGAGTGGCGGAGGCTCTTAGAATCCAGCTGCTCTCAGCCGAGAAGAAAGACATCGAAAGAAGAGCGACCGAAAACACGGAAGCGTACACGCTATACCTGGAAGGCCGCCACTACTGGAACGAAAGGACACGAGAGGGTAATGATAATGCAGTAAAGTACTTCGAAAAAGCCGTCAAGCTAGATCCGAAATACGCCCTTGCCTACGCAGGACTCGCTGACTGTTATATCATCTACGGTGATTATGACTGGATGGAACCTAAAGAGGCATTCCCAAAGGCCAAAGGGTACATATCGAAAGCAATCGAAATAGATCCTAGAGTGGCTGAACCACACGCTTCCCTCGGAGTCCTATACAACAGTTATGAAGCGAGGTGGCAAGAAGCAGAGAAAGAGTTCAAGCAAGCGATAGAACTCAAACCGAGCTATGCAACTGCACATATGTGGTACGGACTTCTCCTTGCATTTATGCTTAGGTTTAACGAAGCCTATGACCAGATCAAACGGGCCGGCGAGCTCGATCCGCTATCGTGGCTCGTTGGAATTAACTTGGGAATGGTGCTATTATACATGGGCAAGCGCAGAGATGCGATTGAACAATTCGAGACGGTGATAAAGGCAAACGCGGCTCATGCGAGTATTCATAATTCCTTGGCTTTCGCATATTACCTTGATTCAAGAACTGACGAAGCAATAAACGAATTGAAGAAGGCATTCGCCCTGTCAGGGGACGACCCTGACGTGAAGGCCGACCTGGCCTGCATACTCGGGTTCGCTGGCCAACGCGACGAAGCTAGCAGGCTATACGAAGAACTCAAAGAACTCTCCAAAACCACCTACGTCTCCAAAGTCAAAACAGCCCAAGTTCTTTTCGCCTTGGAAAGAGCTGACGAAGCGTTCAACTACCTTGACATAGCCTACGATGAAAAGTCAATCACCACAGGCCATGGCGGTGCTCTCTTAGACTTGAGAGTATGGCCGTGGTTCAGCGAAGCTCGAAAAGACCCGAGATGGGCCACTTTTGAAAAGCGTCTTGGGCTTCGGGGAACCTAGATCTCTGGTCCCATGGCAACGGCTGGCATTTCGGTAGGAATCCATTCCTCCAAACCCGTTCGGTGTGTGTGTGCGCACCACTAGACCTGAACGCGGGCTAGATTGTTGACTCTTTAATTCTCTGTCGAAAGTTGTAAGCTGCCATCTCGGAGAACGCTGAGGCTCCGCCATTCAGTAGGATGAGACATGCCTTTCAAACTCTTCACCCTCATCACATTCTCTAATTTTCCGCCTCTTTCTTGATAATCTAATTCAATTACGCCGTCAGCGAGAGCCTCAATGTTAGAGTATAAGGCCTCGCTGTGGAACCTCTTTACGAAACCATAGAGGCGGACACCTTTCAGCTGTTTCAGACCTGCGACGAGATTATCGAACCATTGCATGAAGGCTCGTTCATCATTGTATTTGAGGATCGTCGAAAAATTGTCAACCCCGACAAAGTCATAGGTGGGGCCGAACTCCTTCCGAAAACGGCTCTGATCTATACTCATCTTTACAATAGACAAGGAATCGATGGATATTGCTTCTTCAGATTTCTTACCAGTCATCCAAGTATGCCAGTCGGACAGAAAGAATTTCCTTCCTGATTCAAGCTCACTTAGATTCGGAAGTGTTCTTTCAAGCTCAAGTCTGATCTGGGAAGGAGAGGTCGCGGTGGTAACGATATTGACAACATGACCGCCCCGGAGGAGGCCTGAAGCCATCGTGAGAATCAGAGGAAGCCAATGGCTTGAAGGTTCGTACAGCCCCACGAGAAACTTCTGCCTAGGTACCCTAGAATATCTGATAGAATAGGTATCCGAAGACCTTCAGGTTGATTCAACAATCTCACATTAAGAATCAGCATGAAGCATCTTAAGATTGCCTGAAGGCCATTAGCTTGGTATTTGGTACGGTAAGGTAAATTCGGACTCATGAAATTTCGTGTGTAAGTCTAATGGTGCGCACACACACAGAATATTCGGTTAAGAAACCTCAAGTCACCGGAACCCTGATTGGACGGGCGTTCTCTCCATGTGGATTGACCTCACAAGCTTGTTGGAATGGAAATGAAGATACTCATTATCGGAGGCACACGATACATGGGACGGATAGTAGTGCAAAATCTCTTGGAACGCGGCGACACCGTGACAGTGTTCTCGCAAGGCAACTCCAAACCCGAATGGTGGAGTCGAGTCGATCACATTCTCGGCGACAGAACGCAGCGCGAGGACTTTAAGGAGAAGCTCAAAGGCAAGCAGTACGACGCAGTCATTGATATGCGCGCGTTCCGCAAGGAAGACGTGGAATCAGCGATCGAAACTTTTCAGGGCAATGTGGGGCGCTATGTGATGATTAGTTCGGGTTCAGTTTATGCCGATGGCAAGCTTGACTTCGCCGCGCATTGTCCTTTTAGAGAGTCGGATGTTGATTGGGCGTCGCTCGATTACACTTATCCCAAAGGCGAGGACGAGTATGGTGTCGGGAAGCGGCACTGCGAGAAGTGGTTGCAGGAAAACAGCGATGTGCCTTACACCATCATTCGTCCTCCTTTCGTGATGGGCTGGGACGACCCGACCGGGCGAACCTGGTGGTGGGTGCAACGTGCGTTAGATGGGCATGGTGTCATCATCCCGATGGAAGACCGTGCACCCTTTCGCGGGCTTTATGTGGCCGACGCCGCTGAGAATTTCCTTCGCGCGCTTGATTCACCACAT
>JAHFFU010000191.1 GCA_023247835.1 Candidatus Bathyarchaeota archaeon | reverse complement strand
TTCTTCGTCAAGACGCTTTTCCTATAGTTGCCTTCAATCTGCGAAGCTCCGCGGTCAAGAGTGGAACAACCTCAGCATAATCGCCTACAATTCCGTAATCACAATTCTTGAAGATCAATGCATTCGGATCCTTGTTGATCGCTACCACTATCCTCGCTCTGCCGATGCCGACCATGTGGTTAAAGGCGCCCCTCACGCCAATCGCCACGTACAGCCTCGGTCCCACAGACCTTCCGGTTAGCCCAATCTGAAGTTGCCTCGGAAGCCAACCCAAGTCCACCACTTTCCTCGTAGTCGCTACAGGCGCGTCCAGGACTTCCGCCAATTCATTGATGGGCTTCATCTTTTCAGGCCCGCCAACTCCAAATCCCGCAGACACGATAACATCCGCATTATCCAACCTCAACGCGTCCCGGTCAGCCTCAAACCTCTCCTCGACAACTCGGGCCATGACCTTCAAACTCGCTGGGCGAAACTCAACCATAGTACCCTGTCTCGAAGGGTTCGCTTCAGCCGCAGGGAGCATTCCAGGCCGAACAGTCGCCAACTGGGGGATGGTCTTGCTGAGGATGGGTGCGACGATGTTTCCACCAAAAGCTGGTTTCAGTTGAACCAGCTGCTCCTGGTCATTTACTTCTAACCCAACGCAGTCGCTAGTCATCCCAAGCCCCAGCCGAGCCGCCACTCTCGGTATGAAATCTCGCCCGATGGAAGTGGCGGCTGCGACAACCGCGTACGCCTCGTATTTTTGAATCGTTTCAGCTAGGGCCGTGGCGTATGCGTCACTTGAGTAGCTCGACAATTGCTCGTGCTTGACTACATAGACCTTGTCTGCCCCATGGGCGATGAGATCTTGAACGTGCTCCTTGGAACTGTCGCCTAGGAGGACGGCGCATAGTTCGCTTTCCAACTTACCCACCAATTCAATCGCCCGGCCCAACAGCTCGTAAGTTACGCTTCTCAAGCGCCCTTGCACGAGTTCAGCTACTACCCAGAATGGCTTGTCCTTCCTAATCGCGCGGTACAGGGGCGGCGTTACTCTCTTTTCCTCAATGTCTTTCCATCCGGAGAAAAGGCCACGTGCGACCAGGTTCTCTGCAAGTTTCTTTACCTTCTTATCGAGCGTTGGGTCTTCGATGATTTCGCATTTCCGTTTCGTTTCGATCGAGTAGATTTCGGAAACAGAAGTGGGCGAACCCTTGAACCCAAACAGTGACGCGTCTCCGCTAAGTTCGGACGCTGAAACTATCGTGTAGGGTTTTGATTTTGCGGCCTCCAATTCGTCTCGAGTCGGCGCGTGCGGCTTAATCAAACGCTCAGCCGTCGTCAAAAGCAGCGGAACAGTCGCTTCTATGCTCTGGAACCCGTAATCCGTTTCCGTCTCAACCATAGCCAGATCGTGGGCATCCGATAACTCCACATTAGTCACGCCACTGACGTGGGGGATTCCTAGAAATTCCGCGACCTCAGGCCCCACATGGCCAGTTTCAGCGTCAACACTGTATTTCCCACACAACACAACGTCAAACGGCTTCTCTTTCTCGATAGCCATCGACAGTGCACGTGATGTAGCGAGAGTGTCCGAACCCGCGAAAGCTCTGTCGAGAAGATGTAGGGCCCGATCAGCGCCCATCGCCATGGCCTCGGTTAGGGCATCCTTGGCTTGGGGCGGGCCCATGGTCATCACAACGACTTCGCCCCCGTGTTGCTTCTTTGCCTCAGCAGCGAAGGTTATGGCCCGCCTATCAAACGGGTTAATCTCATTGTGAACACCCTCCCGAATGAGCGTCTTCTTGACATTGTCAAACCTAAGCTCGGAGACTGCCGGAACCTGTTTGATGCATACGATGAATTTCATCGGCAAAAGCCTCGCCAAGTATGAACGGCCAGTTGTGTACGGTGTGCGGGTAGAAAAGTAGAATTTTCTCCAAATCTAACTATTCTTCCAAGCAATAATAAATACGGTGGATGGGGTGAGTGTGCCTCGCTGGTTTTCAGGATGGGCGTGTACTTTTTGGGGGATTCCCAGGTGACGGAGCACAGAACTCTTCGGTGCTTGTATTGTGAGCGCCCGTTCATGGAGAGGCGTGCGCTCAACGAGCATTACCTGACCGCTCACATTGAAGCGTTTTCGGAAGAAGAATTGAGCATGACTCGCCTATACATGCGCACTTAGCCAGCAGCAGTTAACCGCTGATCAACCTATCTTCTTGCCCGTGTTGGGGCTAAACGCTAACGACTGAACTTCTTCAAGCTTGATACCTATTACGGCTTTAGGTTTGAAACCCAGGTTCTCCAAATGGTCAGCCGCCTGCTGAAAGAGTGGCCCAAAAGTCTCCATTACCGCCTTCCCTCTCATCCTGAATCCGATAACGGCCTGAGGATCGAAGAAAACAACGGTAACGTCGGGGGTTTTCTTGAGTACCTCGCTCAAGGTCGTGGAAAACACGTCCGTGAACTCTAAGTTTTCATCGTCCCGGACGCGGAAGTGTTTTGGTGAGGCATTGGGCGTTCCATCGCTCCTCAACGAAGCCAAGACGCCCACGCATCCGTTGTATTCCTTATCGAATCGTTCTTGGACGAACTTCTTCACTGTATCAGGCAGCAAGGCCATTAACCTCCAAGTTACTTGGTTGCAGAAGTTGATTCAGCCTATCGGCGGTCATACTATTTCAACATTTAATGCATCGACGGAGCCAGCTGTGCATATTATCGCAAGACCTCGCCTAGACAGTTGGCCAAGCTATGCAAGGAAAAATTCAATAAGCCTAGCCAATGCGAAACAGAGCTTAGAGGCGTGAGATTCGAGAGTGAAGAATCGAATATACGTTTCCTCACTCAAATACGCCAACAGCTTCGACCACAGCGCCCTCGTATCCGGCATAGCCAGAACCTACGCCCAACGCGGGATTGCAGTTAAAACCGAGCCTACTCTGCCGGGCGGCAAACGGTCAGACTTGGCTGTGTCTCTAAGCAACCAGTGGACCTACATAGAGGTAAAGACAAGGGCCAATGGCATATCAGACCGACGCAGACGCCTGTCCTATCGGCAAGATTTCCTGAGAGAACTACTTCGTCTGAGAGCGCACTCGCTCAAACAGCTGCCTAAGAAAGAAACTTCACTCGTCGTCCTGTCCACTTCAATTTCTTCAAACCGGAGAAAAGCCCTCAGTAAGATCGACCTTGCGCGTTCATTTACACGAAGGATATTCAACCACGATTCAGAAAAAATCATTGGGTTGATGATCTTCGCGCCTTTCCGGAGTCCCAATGGGTCATCGGGTTGGCGGTACGCGACCACCTTGATACCGAACCCGAACTTGAAGGCTCGAGGCGACGGCTTCGACAAGCTTGCAAGCGTACAACTC
>JAHFFU010000025.1 GCA_023247835.1 Candidatus Bathyarchaeota archaeon | reverse complement strand
TTGAGAGGTAAAGAATTCCGATGAGCGGGTAGAGAATGGCCTTCATGGCCGACCTTACCGTCCCATGGGCGGCTATGAGGGAAGCAACTTGAGGGCTGAAGCTATAGTAGAAAGCGTTGAAGGCTTGCATGAAACTTCTTCCGGCTGAAGTCTGCAGAACTTCGGCGTCTCGGAAGTTACGGAGTAAGGCAACTTCCGGGGCGATTTCGGAACCGTAGGTGGCGGTGGCAATAAAACACCTGCTCGGTGGGCTGTTTGATTGAGAAGAGGACGATGTCGAAGTTGTTAAGGTGCTCTGGGGTAGGACAGTGAATTGTGTCTGTTGCTGTGCTGATGTGTACCCAGGCTTGCCTGCTGATGCGAAGATATTGTACTGGCCTGGAGCCGTCCCTGCGGTCAAAATAAACGAATCTAGGTAAGCCCCAGAATTGTCCGAGAAGACCAAATCGACATGCACCGGGGGGTCGCCAACCTGTATTGAAACGGCCGCTCCGACGACCGGGTTGCTTTGGGAGTCTAAGACCTTTCCTGAAATTCTAACCGTTTCACTCGGTTCGTATTGCGTCTTATCTGTGGAGAGGGTGATCGATAGGGACCCTTGTGAGTAGACAAATGGGACGAGAAATAGGACGGAGAGAAGAACAAATAGGGGCAGGAGTCTTCGTGATATTGACAGCCTGCTCAACTGCGTCAGCCTTCAGCACATCTGAGCAGTTTGGCTACAAATTTAACTTGTCATCTTCAGCGTCGCTCAGGTCACTCTAGCAGTGTTAGTAGCTTCGGGTCGGCGATCTCTCCGCTCGTACCATTCACTATTACTTCCCGAGGCACGAGCCCCTTTTGCATTGGGACCCTAATGATGGGAACGTAGGTCCGCCTCAGCTCTGTTATCTGCAGCTTGTTGCTTAGTATTTGCTTGAAGCGTTCGGGCATTCGGACCACGTTTTCTCTGAAATTGTTCAGGAGGGCCTCTTTTGAAATTGACTCATGCACATTTACGTTCACTCCTCGAACTTTCAGGTCTGCGATGTCGAAGATGCGTTTGGTCCTCCAGGAAGTTAATTCAGTTTCTTCATCTCGCTTTAGGGGCCGCCCTGTACCGGTTACAACCAGTTCGGACTCTGATCTCTTTGTCGCCAGTTCCAGGGCGTCACCCACAACAAAGTACTTTGATTCGTTTGCGAGGAATGAGCCCAATTTCTGAAGGCGTTCGAGGATGGCTGAGGGAATTAGGCGGCTGTGTTTCCGTTCAAGAATCAAGTCCCTACTCTGGCCTTCGACCTCGACGGCTACAACATCGTCCTTGACGTTCACCCTGTAGGAGTTGGTCCTAATGTAGTAGCATTCATGGAAGCCTTTCACTTTCCAAATCGGGATATACTCAACGGTCGGTGTCCCGACCATCCTCACGTCTTCCTCGTGGCGCCTGAAAAAGCTCGAAAGTCGTTCCTTAAGTCTTCGGTCCGATGAGACCGCGATCTCTACTGCCCGTTTAATTGATATGGGGTCGATTTTGAAGACGTGGTCTATGACTTGGTTGGCGTCCCAGCCGTTCCCAGTCTTCAACCCCTTGATGTCTTTCTTCTCGGCTGTAACCTCGCCTATCTGCTGTAGCCTGCTCGCTAAGTATTCTTCGAGTGCGAGCGAAGTCGCATCTTCCTGGGGCCTCGGGTGTTCCTTGGTGTCGTCAAACCCGTTTGGAGAGGACGCCGTTAACGTTTCGGCCAGTTCTTCACGTATGCTATTCAGGCTTGAGATGATGTCTTCGAGATTGCCATGGTTTGTATCTGGCATTTTTCTCATCCCGTCAGAGCAAATTGGGCTTGGGCGTTTGCCAGAAAGCTCCCGCCTTGGGAGATTAATTTGTCAGAAACAAGTGCGTCGACACGGTAGACGCCTCGACTCGCGTTACTTGCGAGTGTGAAGCCTATACCGTCCTTGACAGTCTCGCCCGCATGAAGGTTTGCAATTGTGATCCGAATCTCAACCGGCACGCCGTTTGGATCACGAACTTGAACCCAGATGACTCCTTGGAACGTTGCGCCATTGTTCTGTACAACGACCCATATCCATACAGTTTGCCCCACAGTGAATGTGGACATTGGGTTGCCTGAACCGTCACCCGTGTAGACAGCGCTTATGACGACGCTTGGGGTTGTTGAGGACCCGACGACGAAAGTTGCGCGCGCGGCTACGCTCGAATACGTTGTCTTGCTTGCAGATGCGAAGACGGTGTATGTTCCTAGCGCCGGATTGGCTGGGAGGGTGAATTGTGCGTGGAAGGCTCCTGCCGCGTTTGTTTGGACGCTGCTTCCGAAGAAGACTTCCGACCCGGTTGGTGAATCCACTTGGATTGATACAACCGCATTAGCTACTGCACTTCCCGTTGAGTCGGTGACGTGGCCTTGGATGGTTACAGTTGCATTAGGCTGGTATTGAGAATGGTCTGTGGTGACGGTCACCGATAACCTCGCTGCCTTTGAAACGGTAATAGTGGAACTCTGACTTGTATTCGCCGATACTTTCAGAGCGACGTGAGCAGTGAATTCCTGCCCGCCGACTAATGCAACGACGGTAACCGCATAAGTTCCAGCCGGCGTGTCCGCGGAAGTAACGATAGTCATTGTGGAGTGGAATTCGGGGTTGGCTACGCCAACGTTTGGTGTGAAGATCGCTACGCTTCCGGTTGGGACGTCCCTTGCTACGAGGAAGATATTAGCTGAAGTACTCTGCTCTATGCGAATGTTAAATTTGGCAAAGTCGCCTGCACTGATGGATCTTGATGCAGGTTCCACCTGGAACACAAATTGCGCCGAGTTGCTTGCTGAGATAGTGTTCTCAGTTTCGGTTGTGGAAGCCGAAGAAACGCTTGCCGACGCGGAGGCGGACGCGGTAGCTCCTATCGTGAACGAGGTGGTTGCTGATACAAATTGCACGACCCCGAGCCGCGATACCTCGAAGAGGCCCACATACGCCCCTGAACTCAAGGTCCCTTGAATATCGCCTTCCCCTCCAGCGGACGTCACGAAGGTTCCGACTTGGACACTAGCAGAACTTGAGACGAATAGGGCTGTGTAAACCGAAACCGGTGTAGCCTTATCGAGTTCGACTCTTACCTGGCCATTATCGAGGTTGATCTTTACCATTCCACTGGCCGAGAGTGATTCGGTGCTTGTTGCGGCCCGGAGAAGATCTACCGTTATCGTGTTGTCGGCCGACACGAATCCTGGCACGATTCCGCTGGCCTGGGCTGCTGACAGAGCGGCTATAGCGCACAACAGAATTGCGATCGCGCTTCTAGCACGAATCGGCAGAGACATCTGGGCACCTCTTGTGACCTCATTTATGCCGCCGCTCGGTATTTAAGTGTTTTCACGTGCCACATATCTACACTTCGATTTCTGTCTGTGTGTAGCGCACAAACTTTCATATACCCTGGCTAACACACGAATTCTACGTGGGTCTCCAGTGAAGTCAAGGAGCGCTGACTCCGTTCTTGTTGACCTTCTTAGGAAGATGAACAGAAACATGGAGGGCATCTCGAAGAAGCTGGACAGGTTGATAGAGCTTCAGCGATCTTCGGGCGGGCAAATGTCGCGGCCGACAGTTTCTCTCCCTAATGACCTGCCGCTTGACGTGACCACTCTTCTCTCACTTCCCGATCACCTGCGCAAGTCAGCGTTAGGCTTGGCGACGCTCGGAGAGGGCACTGCAACAGATCTTTCCAAGGAGACTGGCAGAGTCAGGGCAGTTGAAAGCGATTACCTAAACCAGCTTGTTTCCATGGGCTTAGTCAAGAAGAAGCGGAAGGGCAGGGACGTGTACTTCTATGTGGAGACCTGAGGTGGGTCAAGAATGGGCAAGAGCTTAGCCTTTCATTCATACAAGGGTGGAACGGGAAAGACCTCCGTCGTGGTTAATCTAGGCGCACTTTACGCGAAGCAGGGTGCCAGTGTCTGCCTCCTAGATTATGACTTTCGGGCGCCCAGCTTGAATGTTCTGTTCAAAGCGAAGCCAGAGTTCTGGTTGAATGACTACCTTGAAGGGAAGTGTGGAATTATTGATACGCTTGTTGACGAGTCGGACCGGTTCAATCTACAGGGCAAACTCTGGGTTGGTTTCGCTAACCCATCCCTCGAAGCTTTGACGGAAATAATGAGTAAGGATAGAAAATGGGAAGTGAAAGCCCTAACCAAGACACTTGCAGGCAAGAAAGAGATTCTAGAACAGAAAAAAGTCGATTACCTGATGTTTGATACGAGCCCAGGCGCACAATATTCATCCATAAACGCCTTGGCCGGGGCCGACCTAGTTTCCCTCGTGATGAAGGCAGACGAATTTGACTTGGAGGGTACGAAGGAATTGTCGAAAGGTGTCTATGAGGCACTTGGCAGAAAGTCAGGTATTGTCTTGAACAAGATTCCGATGGAACAGATAGCTGCAGGGGGAGGCAAGGAGAAGTTCGGAAAACAGATCGAATCAGACATGGGCCTGCCATTAGTTGGAATGATACCTTGCATGTGCGAGTTAATGGCCTTCGGCGGAAAGACGATCTACACTATAGAGAAGCCCGACCACACCTTCACCAAATCCTTAACCGAGATCGCTGAAACCCTCAAGAAAATGTAAGTCATTTCGATTTCTCCAGCCGCTTCTCATACTCTTTCCTTAGGCGTTGATATGTGGCCTCGTCCACTTTGTCGATTGCGCGCAATTCTTCGAGGCGTGCAATCGCTCTGGCAGTTGCCACATAGCCCTTGTCGGCCGATGCTTGTTTAATCAGCTCCTCCACAGCAGCCACTCTCCCCTTCTGCCTTCCGCGGGACCTGAGAAGTATGAAGAGCGCAACGACAATAATCGCCAGGGCCGCGATAAACAAGTAGACTGCCTGAGCAGTCCCTGGGATGACATTGACCTGTAACGATACCTTGTGACTTACTGAGCCTGAGACTCCAAGAAGTGTTATCGTATAGTTACCAAGTGAGGCAAAACTTGAAACTACTACCCTGACGGTTACAGTTCCCCCCGGAGCAATTGAGGCGGGATTGAATTGGAGGGTGACGCCTGCAGGTGGTTCAAGTGCTGTCAAGTTTACTGACTCGCGGAACCCGCGAAGGGAGAGAACCGTCACGCTCAGCGTACCCGTCTCTCCTTGTCTTAGTGACAATGCCGATGTGGAAGTTTGAATGGAGAAGTCTGGCGAAGAGTATGCGAAGACTAACGTCACTCGTGCTGTGTCGAAACCTGGCTTATCGGCGACTAGGTAGGCCGTGTAATTGCCTCCGGGAGAGTTGGACGCGATAAAGAACGTATCTTGGAAGGAGCCATTCGGGTCGGTATAAGCGACGGCGAGGTGGATACTCGTTCCCTGAGGGTTATTGACCTGAACTGAGATTACGGCGTTTGGGATTGAGTAGTTCGCTGTGTCGAATACACGGCCAGTTATTGCTACGGTGACACCTTGGTCGGCTTGGGTGGGGTTGAGGGTTGCTTGCATGAGCACCTTTTTCGCGGCGAAGACTGGGCTCGGGGAGGCCACCGCCAAGATGAGCATGGTGATCAGTGCCCAGTCAAGAATTGCGGTGCGCAAGTCCCATAGCCCCGGTCCGTATGCGAATTAACTGCGCTTATTCTATATTGTTTCTAATCTCAACTGTGCACACAGGACCTGTTTGAGTTGACGCCCTTATTCATTCATGGTGCCGCAGCAAATCCGATGGTTTGGCGCCTTCAGCTGCTGCATTTCAAAGGGGCTTTAGCTGTGGAACTGCCGGGACATCCTACTGGCCCAGGGTGCAGCACGGTCGAGGAATACGCGGCGTCAACTGAAGAATACATCAGGAAAAATGGCGTGGAGGGCCCAGTTCTTGTAGGGCATTCGATGGGCGGGGCAATCGCAATCACACTGGCCTTACGTAGATTAGACATGGCGGGCCTCGTCCTTGTCGGCACTGGTGCACGTTTGAGAGTTGATCCCGACATTCTGTCCCAAGTCAAGGAGAACTACGAGGAGGCCAGCAAACTCGTCGCATCGTGGTCCATATCTCCCAGGAGCGATCCAGTGATCGCCGATAGGATCTCAAAGGAGATGCTAAAAGTGAAGCCTGAGGTCACCTTCGGCGATTTCGAGGCGTGCGACAATTTTGATCGTATGAACGATGTTGAAAAAATAACATGTCGGACCCTGATCGTTTGTGGAGAGGATGACAGAATGACGCCGCCAAAGTACTCTCAGTACCTACACGAGAAGATAAGCGGGTCCAAGCTGGTCGTCATCCCGGGCGCTGGGCACAGTGTGATGCTTGAGAAGCATCGAATATTCAATGATGCGCTTCAGGCCTTCCTGGATTCACTATGAGCTTCTGAGCCTGCAGCTTAAGCCTGATTAGGCTTAGAACTTTATCTAAGTTCTGTCCAGACTTGATACTGACTGGGACGATTTCCTCGTTAATGAAGTACTTTCTGATCGTCGAAATGGATTCTTCAAGTTGCTCGGACGAAATCAAGTCGATCTTGTTCGCGCACACAATTGTCGGCGATGTTATATCGATCTCGCGGAGGATTTGGCTGCAGGATCGGATTTTTCTTTCCAAGGGGAACTCTGAGTCACCCGCGTCGACGAACAATAAGACAAGGTCAGCGGCAGCTAATTCTCCGAGCGTCGCATGAAACGCTTTCAAGATTATGGGATGCATGTCCTCAATGAAGCCAATCGAGTCTATGAGAATGAACTCTGGCGAGTCGGGATTGGGGCTGGTGTTGGCTTTCCGAGCTAGCGTCGTGAGGGTGGTGAACGGTCCTAGGCCGACGGCCTTCTCTTCTTGGGTTACGAGGTTGAAGAAACTGGTCTTGCCGGCTTGAGTATAACCAGCGAGCGCAACAATAGGGAACCCGAGCTCACGCCGTCGGTCCCGCTTGAGCATTTTCTTCTTGTAGATATCGTCAAGCTCGTCTTCGATCCTGCTGATTCGTTTTCTCGCGGCCTTGTAGTATTCTTGGTATGGGTAGTCGCCTGGCCCCATCCAACCGAGCTGCTCACCCATTATGCCCCGGAGTTTGATGAACTCCCGGCCCCAGGATAGAGTGTACTTGAGCTTAGCGAGGCGAATCTGAAGCTTAGCCTCATTCGTGAAGGCTCTTTTGTCGAAAACTTCGAGGATGAGTAGGTTACGATCTATCACCCGTACGTCTCCCCCAAGGTACTGGGTTAGCTTGAATACGTGGCTGCTGGCCAGTGGGTTTGCGAAGATGACTGTGTCCGCCCTGGTTTCGTCAACGAGCCGCTTGAGGTCCTTCAGCCTACCAGGTCCTATAGTATAGGAGTGGTGAACACTCTTTCTCTTCTGAATGAGCGTCCCACCGACCTCATAGCCGATGTTCTCGGCCATCGTCTGCGTCTCCTCCGCCAACGGTGGGAAGGCTGGAACCTTCACCTCCACGATTACTGCTCGCAAACCCGCTCGATTCACCGGGACACTTTTCTCTTATAGGATACCTTTCAGGCTGCGATTATTTAGACATGCATGAGTGGAGGATTGTCCGGTGAAGTCAAGGGCCCATGTGTACGTGACCGGCATGGTTCAAGGCGTATTCTTCCGGGCTGAGACCGCCAATTTCGCACATCGACTAAACCTTGCAGGATGGGTGCGCAACCTGCCCGACGGGCGCGTAGAAGCGCTGTTTGAAGGAGAGAAAGAGAATGTTGAGAAGGCAGTGGAGTTCTGCCGGCGTGGGCCGTCGGGCGCTCACGTTAGCAACTTAGATGTCGAATGGGGAGAGTGGAGAGGAGAATTCCGAGACTTTAGGGTGATTCACTAACGCGAAAGAACTTAAAGTCTGGAACACTTGCTTTGCTGCGGTGCTCCGGTGGTGTAGCCCGGTTAACCCAAGCCGGACCGACAGCATAGCGGCCTTATTCGCCTCATCGCGAAGGCCAGTCGAGTTGCTGTTCGAGCAGCAGTGCAGCTAGTCGCTGATCGCGGGTTCGAAATGGCGCCTAAAAAGTGCCAGGAAACTCCCGCCCGGAGCACCAAATCCTAAAGTTCGAAGGGATGCTCGTGTTAATGATGTGTTTCATGTGAGTCCCACGCGCTTCTTAAGAAGCGTGGGAAAAAGTCTTATTATGTGGGAAAGTAGCGGAGGACCGCAGCGGTGAACCATGGGCGAAGTTGCATTAGATGACAAGTACAGGATCATATTGGATAGGAGGATACGTGAGATCGCGGGGCTAAAGAAGGGGACTAGGATGGTTGCTATTCCTTTCAAGGGTGGAGTGATACTTGTCGCTCCTCGAGGTCATAACTTCAGCGGTAGTCTGAGTGGGTTCAAGTTCAAAGAGGGGACGCATGAAGCTTCGCGCTACCTCTTCCGCAGGAAGAGTTAGTTGCCTATTCTTGACACAGTTGTGCTCTTTGCCACGGGAGATTCTCGGGATATGCATCACGAGCTGGCCAAAAGGCATCTGGACCGTATTAGTGACGCCGACGTATACCTCGGCGCGTTTGCACTTTTCGAATTCGACGTGGTCCTAAAGAGCAGAGGTTTCTCTTTCGATGAGAGAATGGAGCGGCATGCACTTCTATTGCGAGACTACCCTGAACTAGAGCTGAAGATAGGAAAAATCAGTCCAGCGACCCTATACCTAACATCCAAGCTTGAGGCCGAAGTGGGCTTGGAATATTTTGACGCTGCTATTGCCGCCGAGGCCCTGCAGCTCGATGGAGAAGTTGTGTCAACGGACAAGGTATTCGACCGCGTTGAGGGCCTAACGAAAACCTGGTAGGGGCCCATCGAATGACTTCAAATCCCGCCCGGAGCACCACTACTACTGCTTTGAAGCTTGAAGGATCGTCAGTTGCGTTTTCAGGTATGTCAGCATGCCCTGCTGGAGGAATTTATTGTACGCCTCGTTTCGTGAGGTTTTCTTTAGACCCGCATAGGCGGTAACTAGGCGGCAGATGGTTTCGGGGAGGCTTAGGGTTGTTAATGTGGATTTACGGCCTGGGATTCTGAACGCGTGTGGCCGCCTGCCGAAGCTTCTGGAAAGCGTCAGAAGCTCGATACCGCCCGGCCTCGCACTCGCAGGGTTTGGGCTCGTTTCGTTACAAATTGGTAGAATGAAGAAAACTGCGCCAATGCACAGTAGGGTTCGTTGATAGTCCGCTAATTGCCAACCCAAGGTTTCCGCGAGTTGTCTGAGCTGGGTTTCTACTTGCTTGGGAATTCTAATCGTCACGGTCACATAGGCCAGTTCTTGTTCTCTCTCCATGGCCAAAGAGGGGGGTCTTTCCGGACGAATGTATTGGCCGGCATACACACTCAATGCAAGGGTGTAGTCATTCAGCCTGCCATAAGGCGTAAGGGTTAGAACGGCCGACGAGTTCCGGATGAATGACTATGGGCATGGAACAACGGCCTTGTGGGATGCACACATTGGTTGCAGACGTTGCTCTCCTGACCGAGGGCAAGGTCTTGCTGACTAGGTACAATGACGTGAACAAGTATGACCATCAGCAGGGTTGGTTTTTGCCAGACGATGCCCTGAACCACTTCGAGCATCCTGAAACTGCCGCAAAAAGGGTTCTGAAGGAACAATTGAACGTTACAGTGCCCGAGCTTTCCCTAGGCTTCATCGAATCATTCAAAGGGGATAGAGGAACTTGGCACCTGGCTTTCCATTACAAAGCTGAACTCAAAGAACCGCCGACAATGAAACCGTCCGACGA
>JAHFFU010000190.1 GCA_023247835.1 Candidatus Bathyarchaeota archaeon | reverse complement strand
CGGACTCATAGTACTACTGCTCGACGAACTTCTCCAGAAAGGCTGGGGACTAGGAAGCGGGATAAGCCTCTTCATCGCTGCTGGTGTAGCTGCGTCAATTTGGTGGGACTCGGTTGCTCCGATGGGTCCAATGTCAGACGGTAAATACCTTGGGGCCATCGTAGCCTTCGGACAGGGCCTTCTCAGCAGGGAGGACATAAAGAGCATATTCTATCGGGGGCAGGGCCTACCTGACATGGTCGCATTTCTCACAACTCTCGGCGTCTTCGCCATAATCATATACTTCAATGGCATGCGAGTCCAAATCCCAGTCTCCTACGCTAGATATCGCGGATTTCGCGGAAAATTCCCGCTCAAACTCTTCTACGTGTCGAACATCCCGGTGATCTTCGCCTCCGCCCTCTTCGGAAACATTTACTTTATCTCACAAATAATCTGGCAGCGATACAACAGCTCAAACACGAACTTCTGGCTCAACCTTCTCGGCACGTTCACAACTCAACAAAACCAGTACCAACCCACCGGGGGACTTGTGTATTATGTCGTGCCACCGAGGCATCTAGCGTTAGCCGTGCAAGATCCGGTCAGGGCGTTGATGTATGCCGGACTTCTTATTCTTGGGTGCGTCTTCTTCGCCGTTACGTGGGTGGAAGTTGGCGGAATGGACGCTAGAACGGTTGCCAAACAATTGCTTGATTCCGGGATGCAGATTGAGGGTTTCAGGAGATCGGAAGTCCCGATCAGGCAGGTTCTGCAACGGTACATCCCGACCGTAACAATACTCGGCGGGATGTTAATCGGCCTCATAGCCGCCAGCGCCGACTTCCTAGGGGCCTTTGGTTCGGGAACAGGAATACTCCTGACAGTAGGCATAATCGAGCAGTACTATCAGATCTTCGCAAGAGAACGAATAACTGAGTTGTACCCTGCAGCCAGAACATTCTTGGGTGAGTAAGGTCTGGGACGCACGGTGGTCGTCACCGGTATACCCGGCGTCGGGAAAACCACCGTCCTGAACGAGCTTATGGATCTGGCGAAACAGAGCAAATACAACCTAACAGTCTTGAACTTTGGAACCATAATGAATGAGATAATGCGCGATCTTGGCAAATATCTGCACCGGGATGAGATGAGACAGCAGACTATCGACATGCAGAGGAAGGTTCAGGAACTTGCGGCCAGCGAAATCGCCAATCGAGCAGTACAGAGCACAGCCATAATCGACACCCACATGTTCGTGCGAACATCGTCGGGTTTGTGGGCGGGGCTACCACAAGCAATCCTTGAGAAACTTACCCCACAGCTTCTCGTCCTTATCGAGGCAGATCCTGAAGAGATCGCATCGAGACGCCGAAGCGCCACCGACCGCAGACGAGGGCGGACTTTGACGGAGGAAATTGCATTCGACCTGGAGTGGGCACGTGCCACCGCTGCGGCCTCCGCAGTTTCGACCGGAGCGCCTGTTAAGGTTATAAGAAATGAGCCCGGTAGGCAGAAGCAGGCCGCACAGGAGCTGTTTCAGGTAATTCGTAACGTAATGGAGGGACAGGTTTGAGCTTCATAGATGATATCGTGGCTTGGTTTGTCGTAATGCTGACACCCTATAGCCACACACCCCAGTCCACCCTGTTCACAATCGGCGTCGCAATAGCGGTGGCTTTGATGTCTTCAACAGCGGCGAAACTTCTCGTCGATTACAACATGGTAAGGAACTCCATGAAAGAATTCCAGGCCTATAGGCAGGAAATGAACAAAGCCAAAAAGGCCAACGATAACCAAACTCTTTCTAAACTCATGAAGAAGCAGCAAGCCATGACGAAGCTTCAAGCTAGAGCGAGCATGGAACAATTCAAGGTAACGGCCGTAACCTTCGTTCCTTTAATTCTGATATGGCAACTTTTGAGCGCTGTATTCGGAGCCCACATCGTGGCTATTTCCCCATTCCCGCTCCCATTCGTCGGGACTCAGTTGAATTTCGTCTCGTGGTATTTCCTAAGCTCCTTCGCAGTTAACCTCCCGATGATGAAGCTTCTCGGCATAGGGATGAGTGATAGTTAGTTGCCGAGACGCTCTCTTCGAAGCCGATCGATGAAAAGGAAGGCTCTGCGCCTGCCTGGAGGCAGGGCAGCCATCCAATATCGGCGTATCGTTCACGCCGGAGCCAGTTGCACGTCCTGCGGTCTTCCCCTTCGCGGAGTCCCTCCAGCCGCTCTGCGGGGGATACCCAAGTCGTCGAGGAAACCCTCTCGACCATTCGGTGGCGTTTTCTGCCACAACTGCCTAAGAGAAATGATCCGACAAGCCGCAAGAGTCGGATAATCTTGTGGGGGCCAGTGATTACGGTCAGCGGCCCCCATGGAACAGGCAAATCGACTTACGCAAAGGCACTCGCTGAAGCCCTACAATTGCGGTACGTTTGTGCAGGGGAGCTATTCAGGGAACTGGCAAGGGAACGAGAAATGACAATCGAGGAATTCAGTGACCTAGCTGCAAAGGACCCCAGCATCGACAAAATGATAGACGACAGAACCAAGGCTGAGGCTCAAAGAGGTGGCGTAGTCATCGACGCCCAACTCGGCGCCTGGATGGTCACGGACCTCGCGGATGTCAAGGTCCTCCTGACCGCTCCTGAAGAGACGCGGATTAAGAGAGTAGCAGAGCGGGATGGAATCTCAATCTCAATAGCCCGAAAACAAACCTTGGCCAGGGAGCTAATTCAGAAACGGCGATACAAGAAATACTATGGCATCGATGTGGATGACCTAAGCATCTATGATCTGAAGATAGACACAAGCCTCCATCCTATTGAGAAAACAAGATCGATAGTAATCGACACCGTCCGAAACTATCTGGCAAGAAGAAACAAAGCATCTTAGGAATCTAATGGCGGTTAGACTTATCTATCTCGCGGATTCTACTGGCGAAAGTTAACTGCGTGAAGAATGATGGCTAGCATGGAAGTTGGCAGGATTTGCGTTAAACTCCTCGGTCGAGAGGCAGGAAAGAAGTGCGTAGTCGTAGATGTCATTGACAAGAACTTCGTCCAGGTAACAGGTCCCAAGGCGTTAACTGGTGTGAGACGAAGGCGGACAAATGTCGATCATCTGGAGCCCACACCGGAGAGCATTGAACTGAAGAAGGGAGCATTAGACGAAGAGGTTGAGAAGGCTCTGACAAAGGCAAAGAAGACGAAGTTCATGAAAGAAGACGCTATGCCCATGCAAAAGGCAATCGCTGCCTAATCACATCCGCCCCTAAACGCAGTAATTTTTCTCAAACGAGAAGAAACTTCGGCTTGCGTTTAATAGCATGCGGGCGTTTAGGACTCGGTGAGAGGTGAAATCTTGCAGACAGTAGTTCCTTGGACGATCAGCAGAGAACT
>JAHFFU010000024.1 GCA_023247835.1 Candidatus Bathyarchaeota archaeon | reverse complement strand
CGGCGGCAATCACAAATGCCCAAAAGTTCCGAGAAGTTCAGAACGAATTCGGATCATTCGACAAGTACGTTTGGAGGTTTATAGGGGGCATGCCAATAAAACACCGTTTCAGAATATTGTCGCAAATACCTGCGAAAACGGGGGAATCGGATGCGATGAGTAAAGACCTGCGAAGTCGTGGGTTCAAGTTTGTTGGCTCCACCATTTGCTACGCTTTCATGCAGGCTGTGGGGATGGTAAACGACCACACAGTCAACTGTTTCAGATACACACAAGTGTCACACCTCGGCTAGGCACGGGGATATGCCTTCAAATCCCCAAAGCGAACGCTACGCATTTTTGCGTAAATTTTTATGATGCAACGTGTTAGGTATGCGCTCCAGCATATACGAAGACCTAAACAAGCACCGATTATTCGGCATTAGGCATTTGATACCCGATTCTGGCCCATGAAGGAGGAAGAAGCATTGGCTTCGACCCAGCTCAACCAGCTAATCCATAACGGGGTTCTGATCCCCGAGCCCTACAACCCTAAGGGATTCACAATCTCCTTTCGGGGCAAATCCATCAAGCTAACTCCTCTGCAGGAAGAAATGGCGGTCAAGTTCGCACAGAAATTCGGAACCCCCTACGCTGAAGATCGGGCATTCTGTTCCAATTTCATGAAAGATTTCGCAGAAGCACTAGGAATCAGGGATAAGATCATCGTTGAGGATTTCGACTGGACTCCAATTGTAAAGTGGATTGGGGCGGAGAGAGCCCGCAAAGCGAACATGTCGAAGGAAGAGAAGAAAGAGCTGGCCCAGGCTAGAAAGAAGGTTCGCGAAGAACGAAAGGAACGCTACGGCTGGGCCACCATTGACGGTGTAAGAATGGAGATAGGCAACTATGCCGTCGAGCCTCCTTCAGTATTTTTGGGCCGGGGAAAACATCCGATGAGAGGTCGCTGGAAATCAGCCATAACGACTAAGGATGTTACGTTGAACCTGAGCCCGGACTCGCCCACACCTCCTGGCGAATGGGCGGGACATGAGTGGCGACCTGGTGAGCTCTGGGTTGCGAAGTGGACGGATAAGTTGTCTGGGAAAGTGAAATACATTTGGTTTCACGACGCCACCCCAATGAAACAGGAACGCGTTCAGGAAAAATTCGACTTGGCGCGAGAGTTGGAGTCGACGATCGACAAGGTTCGGGCCCACATCGCCGAGAACCTCGCCAGCGAAGACGTGAAACGCAGGAAAGTGGCAACTGTCGCCTACCTGATTGACGTTTTCAAAATTCGCGTCGGCGATGAAGAAGAGACTGAGAGCGGAACAGTTGGGGCTACTAGCCTTCAGAGCGAACATATTCGGTTGCATGATAGTTCCCCCAAGGTGGAGTTGCATTTCCTCGGGAAGGATTCAATTCTATTCGAGCGCGAGCTGCCAGTGTCACAAGCGGCTTACAGGAACTTGAAGGAGTTCGCGTGCAAGGGCGGCCGGATCTTTAGCGGGATAACAACAGATGCTGTACGCGAATTCCTATCGGAAGCGATGGCCCGCCTCAGCCCGAAGGTCTTCCGCACATTCTCCGCGACACAACTCTTCACCCAACAATTGGAAGCTAGCAAGGTCACACCCGAGAGTTCCGACGCCGAGAAGAAGATGGCGTTAATGGAAGCGAACGCGGCCGTGGCGCAGTTGATGAACCACCAGAAGGCAGTGCCGAAGAAATGGGAGGAGACCTACCAGAAGCGCTTTGAAATGCTGCGCTCACTTAAAGGTAAAGAAGGTAGGGCGGTCGCGAAGCGGAAGGTTTCACTGAAGCTTCGCCTGGAACAGATGAAGCTCAACAAGAAATGGAACTTGGGCACTTCGCTCAGGAATTACATTGACCCGAGAGTGCCAGTGGCATTTTGTCGCAAAGTGGGCTTTGATTGGAAGGCGTACTATCCGAAAACCCTCGTAACCAGATTCGCGTGGGCAGAGGAGAAACAACGGAATTACGCTAGTCTTGCTGAGATCTAATCGAATTGAGCTTGGTTTAGCCTTTTGTTATGAGGCCGTATATGATGAAGGGGAATCCGGTAATTAGCGCGAAGTAGAAGTACCCAGGTAACCCTGTAGCGAAGTACACGGCAGAGAAGACCCAAATTATTCCAACCGCGGTCGTAACTGCCCATTTCGTTGTCCAGCCTGTCACGAACATAGCCGCGCCGAAAGTAATTAGCCAAAAGCCGAGAATGAATGAGGTGAATTGAGACAGTGAAACCCCTGAAGGCATTACTGAGCTAAGGAAAGGGGCGCCGAGTGAAACGATCGCTGTGATAACCACGGTAAAGAGGACAGTGAACTTCCATAGCTCTTCGGATTGGGGAGGCTGCCTTCTCGGCATAGCTACCTTACCGATGAGGTATAGGATCACTGAGAAAATGATAACGCCAAGAAGCCAAGCCACCGGCCCGAGTGCGTTGAAGACGCCTGCCTGAAATGCGAGGAACACTATGAATTGCACTATGCCTAGTCCAGTTTGCTTTGAGTCCATTTTTAATCAGGCTACTGATGGGCGCCTTTATGGGTATTAAAGACCATCGACAGTTGAAGCCTGTTCCGGGGCTTAGTTCGTGTGCAGTGGCTTCCCAAGTCTGGTATACCACTGAAGCCATAAAGATAATTTGCTATTCCTCTGTGCGGCGAGGATAGGTTGGAAGTTACCGTTCTAGAGGCGATTAGCACCCTGCGTAGTATGCGGCGCCTGAAGGAAGATCCAGTGGAACCGGAGAAATTACGAGCGATTCTTGAGGCTGAGGGGAAGGCGCCGTCGGGCGGCAACTCCCAACCATGGGAATTCGTTCTCATCACCGACCCTTCCGTCAAGAAGGGGCTCCGCGAGCTTGTGGTTCAGGGGCTTGAGACTTACGCGAAGTCTAACCTTCGTATTCCTAAAAACGGAATCTCTGAACTCCTATCACCCACTAACCCCGTAGCCTGGCTCGCACAAAACACGGACAAGGTCCCGGTCGTCATCCTCGCATGCCTGAACGCCAAACGGGCGAAGCGGCTTACAGACGAGTGGGCGTGGTTGGAAGAGCAGTCGAACTGGGCTTCGGTATTCCCCGCCGTCCAGAACATGCTTTTGGCGGCGCGGGCCCTGGGCTTAGGGACAGCGGTCTCGATTTTCCCATTATTCCGGATGGCTGAACTGAAGCGGTTACTTCAACTCCCCGACTATGTAAAGCCCGGCATAATCGTTTACGCGGGTTACCCTTCCTCGAGGTTCAGTGAAGCCAAACGATTCCCGATCGAGAATTTCATCCACGAGAACAAATGGTAGGAAAGGACGTCGCTAATGTCCCAGACTCACGACCCGGCGGACATGGTAACTGGGTTCAGCGCCCAAGTAAGAGCAGTATCCGGTTACTGTGCTTCCGTACCAAGAGAGTAGCGTTTGAAGGATGCAGATCCAGCACGGCGGCACTTCGAGTGGTTCATTCAGCAGTGGCGCTATGGGAATTGTATCAGGGTTGAAGAAGTGGTTAGCACCCACTGAAACGGCATATTAACCCAGAAAGTAAGATTGTTGAAGGGGAAGTCGCGTTGCGACCCGGTCAACAAATAGATTCGCTAACTTCTCCAAGGTTTTCGCAAATCACGACTTTCGCTAGGCTACCAAACATTCAGGAGCTAAAAGGGGTGAGGGCGGTCTTTCTTGGAATTCCATTTGATGATGGCACAACATTCAGACCGGGGCCTCGCTTTGGCCCTCGTGCTGTTCGTGAGGCCTCCCGTCTGCTGCGTCGTTACAACCCCGTTCTTGATGTTACTCCTTTCGAAACATTAGGAATGATTGACTACGGTGACGTCAACGTCGTCCCCGGCTACATTGAAGACACTTTCAGCAAGATAGAATCATCAATAACCTCATTGTTGTCAAACAACGTTTTCCCTATCGTTTGCGGGGGGGACCACTCAGTAACCTTACCCATTCTTCGAGCCGCCTCGAAGAAGTATGGAAAAATGGGCTTGGTGCATTACGACGCCCATTCGGATTTTTGGGACCAATACTTCGGGAAGAAATTCACGCACGGGACCACCTTCAAACGCGCACTCGAAGAAAAATTAATTGATCCATCAAGATCGATACACATAGGATTGAGAGGCTCTGTTTACGACAGCACAGACCTGAGTGTCCTCAACGATGTTGGTTTCTCTGTGGTCACGATGGAGGAATTTGGACGAATAGGAATCGACGAAGTATCAAACCGAACCAAGAAAGTAGCTGTAGGGGCTGTTTATGTGTCACTAGATATCGATGGTGTCGATCCTGCTTATGCACCGGGAACTGGAACACCTGAAGTCGGCGGTTTCACAAGCAGGGAGATAATGGAGCTCGTTCGCGGATTGCATGGGCTCAATGTCATTGGTTTTGACTTGGTAGAGGTTTCACCGCCATATGACGTTTCAGAAATAACCGCACTTTTGGCGAGCAATCTGATTTACGAATTCTGTAGCGTAGTGGCAAAGAAGAGCTAGTGTGGTGGCCCTCTGCCTCCAAATTGAGCCTCCGCTTCTTGTCAGATCAGGATGTTTGGTCAATTTTCAAACTGTGTTTCTTGAGATATGCTCTCCATGTTAACGCCCACTTCGTTGGGTCAGTTGAAGGAGACGCGTCGATTTTCGCGATCGAGCAGTTATGTGGCGCTTGCCTGATCGTTTCGGGATTTGTGTATGCCTCGTTTGAGATGTGCTGAAAGATACTTGCGAATCTGTCAAGGTCCTCTATGGGATTTGACTCTGTAGGTTCAATTGTGAAAGGCTCAGGGACTATCCAGGGTTCGTGTCCTGTGAAGCAACGCTGAACACCGAAGTCTACTATTCGACGGTTGGCCTCTTCGATACCTATCCCTGTTTCCTTTTTCATTTGCTCAAGGCTGAACCTGGTCTCATGCAGTCTTCTCGGGTGTGCCTTTGCCCATGGCAAGGAAATTCCGCGGATCGCAGCGAGGCGTTTGATAAGGTAGTTGTTGTTAATGACCGCCACTTCTGACGTTTCGCAGAGGCCTTCAGCTCCCATGCTCATTATCCACGCGAACGCTCTTACGAGATTGGGTACCACACCATAGAACCCGCCCATCTTTCCAACGCTGTGTGGAACATCATAATTCAGATAGTACCTCGACCTGTCGAATTCTATTTTCGGAACAGGCAGAAACTTACTAAGCTCTTTTCTTACGCATATTGGCGCACTGCCTGGCCCTGAAGATGCGTGGGGGGTTGAAAATGACTTATGCAAGTTGAAATGGCAAAGGTCGGCCCCCGCGTCTCCTATTCTCAGTTTACCCAAAATCCCATTGGCGTTTGCTTGATCAATCGCCACAAGGCCACCGACCTCGTGAATGACTTTGACGTATTCCACTATATTGCGATCGAACACTCCGGTATCATATGGATCCGTAATCATTAGTCCCGCGGTCTTCTTTGATACAACTGCTCTTAGCAATTCGAGGTCAGGAGTTCCTGTTTCATTGTTGGGATACAGCGTTACGACTTTGAATCCGGCAACTGATGAAGCGCCGCCGTTGCACGGATGTGACAGGACCGTGGTAATAATCTCGTTTCGTTTATCGAGCTCGCCGTTCATCTCGTGGTATTTCCGCATTATGAGAGCATTCGTAAAGACTGCGTGAGCCCCGCCTCGAGGTTGCAATGAGCAGCCGTCCATTCCCGAAATCTCGCAGAGCCACCGTCCGAGTCTATACATGACCTCAAGGATTCCTTGAACTGTAGAATCGTCCTGTAAAGGATGAAGTTCGGTCAGCTTGGAGGATCTGACGAGAGTCTCATTCACCTTCGGACTATACTTCATCGTGCATGTTCCGACTCCGACATTGATTCCTGAGTCGACTCCAAAGTTTTGCTGAGATAGGCGGAGGAAGTGTCTCATGATTTCGGGTTCGGATAATTCTGGCAGCTCAGGGGGGTTCCCTCTTCGCATTTTCCTTGGAATCTTTGACAAGATGTTTCCAACTTGCTCTTCGATCTCCTGTTCAACTGTCGGAAGCAGGAATCCTCTTCTTCCGCTTCTGCTGAGTTGGTAGATGATAGGTTCATTCCACGATGCGGCGTGATATCCTGTCTCGTACGTCACCGCAGCACCTCCTCCAACGCAGATGCAAGTCTGTCAATGTCGCTTTTCCTGTGAATCTCTGTAACGCAATACAATGCCGCATTTCCTAGTTCAGGAAATTCCTTTGAAACGTCTTTGCCGCCTTGGATTCCATGTCCCCTGAGATCACTGTTAATCTTCTGAACCGATTTGCCAGAATCGCCAAAGTTGAGGGTGAACTCTTCGAAGTGCGGTGCCTCGAAGATGGGAACGCTTAAGCCAGTTACTTCCCCGATGCGTTTCATTGCGTAATGCGATCGCTTTATGATGATTTCCGCGAGTTCCCGAATGCCACTCGGTCCAAGAAGGGACAAGTAGACTGCAGCTGTGATCGCCCACAGAACGGTGGCTGTTCCAGTGATAGATGCTGACTTTTCTCGTGCGGCCAGCATGGACCTTTCGGGTAGAACGTACGTAAAGCCCCATTCCTTTCGTGAGGTTGTTGTAATCGATAATAGCCGGTGGCCAGTTGCTGTAAGGAATCTTTCCTCATCGCGGCATGCAATGAACCCTAGCGATATCCCCCCATAGCTCATGTGCAAGCCTAATGGCTGTCCCTCGCCGCAAACTATGTCCGCACCGTATTCACCCGGTGGAGTCAGAATTCCCAATGAAAGGGGTTCTACTCCTACCACGAATAAAGCGCCTTTATCGTGAGCCATTTTTGCGATCTCATCGCATTGTGTTTCAATGAAGCCAAGGTAACTTGGGTTCTCGATGTAAACTGCTGCAGTATCTGAGGACAATTTTTTCTTTAGATCTTCTAAGTCGAGTTGCCCAGTCGCCGAATCGTATTCGACGTGCTTGACTCCGGCGACTGACTGACAATATGCTTTCATTACTGACAATCTGTCGGGGGAAATTGTTTTGGGAACCAGAATCTCGCTCTTGCTCGTTATTATCGCTGCCATTCGAGCGGAATCGCCACAAGCAGTCGGCCAATCATAAGTCGGAAAGGTAACAGCATCCATTGCAACAAGTTCCCCAAGCATGCTCTGATACTCGAATAATGCTTGATACCTCCCAAGGTCTGAGTAGACATCGCCCGTATATGCCGTGAGAAATTCAGACCTTGAGTTGATTTCATCACATATTGCGGGCACGTAATGCGGCCAGCAACCGGCTCCCAGGAAACAAAGCATTTCATCTGATTTGTTCTTGGACAGAATCTCCTTAATCCATCGCCGCATCTCATATTCGGGAGTTGGTTTGGGCAGGTCTAGTCTTTTCTTGTATCGGACGTTTTCCGGAATTTCTGCGAAGAGCTCATCAACATCTTTGACGCCTATGTAATCGAGCATCTGTTTCTTGATTTCGGGGTCGCTATTGGGTATGTAGGGGTGGGAAGTCATAGTTCATACATTTCTCATTGACTTGATATAAGAGAATGAACGCGAAAGTCCTTCCACGTGAAGAGACGTGCAATTTGCAATTCTTGTGTGGGCGAAAATTTGTGCTACTGAGCATACATTCTCGCATCACTCATCGCAGTATTTCAGGAAGTATTTTGTCTGGGTCGAAGATTTGGTTGTAAATGGTCTTGGTTCCTTTTCCAGACACCTTGTCCACGAGCTTGGTTAAGGGATCTTTTCCTCCCAATCGCCGTTTGCAGACCTCCATAAGGACCACGTCACCTCTTTCAGCAACCCTGTACCGAAAATAATGCCAATATTCTAACGTGCCATGATTCACGACAACGGTTTGTCTAGTCTCACTATTCTTGTCCATGACGACCAGTATTCTGTTCGGCGTGTCATGCATTCGAACGTCAGCAAGTACCGGGTCCTTGTGGTTCTTCCATTGGTAGACTGTGGCTCCAACACCTTCGTGTATGTGTCCTGAGACCATGAGCAGCGGCTTATACTCATACACGATATCGCGAAACGCAGTACTACCAACGTGCCTGCCCCAGTATGGCTGGGGTAGGCCAAACTTCCCCAACTCGTCTCTTCCACCGCATTCGAACGGTGGGGCATGGGTGACAAACACAGTTCGATGTGGGTCATAGTGACGGAGTTCCTTCATCGCCGAATCGAACGCATTCCGTAAATCTTCCTCTGAGCGTTCACCAGGGAAGCGCCCGTTGATTGGGTTGGTGCCCTCGCACCCAACAAAATCATATCCGAAATAATTCTTGGTGTTGCCAGGGGGATTTTGTTCGGCTCGCTTGGCGCCGATAGGGAAGAAGGGTTCCCCGAACCGCTCAGCTACCACTGTGGCAGCCCCAAACGGATCGTAGTTTCCTCCCAGCAAGAGGATTGGCTTTCTAATTTCATGCAGGATCTCTATCAACGGCTCAATCGCGGACACGGCTTTGTTACGATCGAACTCAGGTTGCGGCAAATAGTCTCCTGAAGCTATTACGAGGTGGCAACGCGGTTCTGCCATGATGTCTCGAGCGTACATCTTGAACTTCCTCGCCTCGCCGTGAAGGTCTCCTCCGGAGATGAACTCAAGTTTCAAGTTCTCTAGGACCGAGGCGTATGCCTGGGCAGGGTCCACTGACAGTCACAGTGAGGCATTGACCCGAACGCGAGATAACGTTTTCCAATCCGCTACATAAGAACCAATAAATATTCCACCCTTCGATACTGTATTCGAGGCCAAACTCCCTCGGTCTTCTATGACCCGAATCAGGCTTAGTGTCAACGATGCAAATGGCATAACGGAGAAGAACGCTGAGCGTGCGAATTTCCTCGCGTTGATTGCGGGCGCTAAGCCAGTAAGCGGCTGGAAAGCAAGCAAAGATTCTGGCCGTGGAATCTCGACCTCCTACTATGCTGAAAGCCTGGAACGAGAATACGAGTTTGATGGGCAGCTGGCTGAGCTAAAGTTGTTCTTGAAAGGCGCACAATACGTTGACGCTCCACCTAAGATGAAATCAACCCAGTTTGGGGCGGAAAGGATCGGCGACAAAACCTACCTTAAACTATGTGACATAGACCTCTGGTTCCCCACAAAAGCACTGTTCATTTCCTCTTGGGAAAAGTTGAGGACAACAGTAGTTGCTAAGCAGATGAGACTCGACGAAGATGGGGTCCTTCGCCGAAGTCTTGCGAAGTACAGGGATCTGATGAAAAAAGCTCCTTCAGAGCTAGCTGACGCCGTTAAGCGCTCAGAGGCCGACCTAATTGACATGCTGCGGCCATCGATTGCTCCATAGTTTTAAATACCGTACGTAGTCTCAATTCTAAGTTCATGAAAAGTTCTTCACCAGTTCATCGTGAAACTTTCGCGAGCAAATTCGGGTTCCTGAGCGCACTCTTCGCAGGTGTTGGCGGTATTGGCACTCTCACACTGGTTGCGTTTCAGTCGATCCAATGGGGAAGCGGGCTTTTCTGGATCGTCTTCATCATCGGGGAACTAGTCCTCGCAACCTCGATCTACATAATTGACGCTGGCTGGGGTTCTTGGAGCAGGAAGGCCTATCCGCAAACTTGGGCAAAGATCTCTAAGAACAATCCTTTCGTAAAATGGTTTACTTGGTTCAACCTTGGTCTCAACGTTTTCTTCTTCGTCCCATCATACGTCGTCGTAATCGGCATCTACCTGAACTATCTCATTGGTGCACCATTCAAGTTCTGGGGATCTTCGCCCGGCGGA
>JAHFFU010000189.1 GCA_023247835.1 Candidatus Bathyarchaeota archaeon | reverse complement strand
GCGAGCATCATAGCATCCCCATTCTCACTGGACCCCAAGAGTGCAGTGATTCCCAAGGCCGTCTACGCGCTTTTCTTCCCGATCTGGCAATTCCTGTATTACAACATTCTCGTGTCGATTAACGCTACGCTCTTCTCCCTTCTCGCATTTTTCATAGCTTCAGCCGCTTATCGGGCCTTCAAGGCTAGGTCACTGGAAACCTCGATTCTCCTAGCCGCAGGATTGCTCGTTATTATTGGACAAGCTCCGATCTTCAATCTGATCTGGCCCGGTTTCGGAGCCATACGCGATTGGATCATGGCATTTCCTAATACGGCGGGGCAGAGAGGAATTCTCATTGGAACCGCCTTGGGCATTCTCGCGTTCAGCATTCGCAGACTGATTAGATATCCGTGGGGGCGATGAAATGAGCAAGAAGAACATCGCATCTGACCCCCGCTTGATTTACGTGCTCCTCATCTTGGTTATCGCGGTACCGATCCTCACACATGCTGTGCTGCCAGTTCCAGTGACCGACACTACGCGCGCAGTCTACGACTTCATTGAAAATCTTCCGCCGAATAGCCTTGTTGTTGTCAGTTTCGATTACTCGACCAGTACCGTTCCAGAGCTGCAGCCGCAGGCCACGATAGTAGCCCAGCACCTGTTCCTGAAGCCGCTCAAGATCCTGTTTTTGGCACAATGGACTGACGGCCCTGCTTTGACTGATGCAGTCCTTGACGCAATTGACAAGGGAGACAAGACCTACGGAACCGATTACGCAACACTGGGTTACATACCCAATACGGCCACGCTCATCGGCATGACAGCCGATATTCAATCTTTCTTCCCAGTGGACACCCGAGGAAATCCGACTCAGAATCTGCCCATTATCAAGCAATTCCCTGCCGCAAGACAGGCAGCCTTAGTCATAACATTCGTCGCTGGTGAACCTGGTCTTTCGACATACCTGCAATATTGGCAAACCCGGCTCAACATCCCAGTTGCCGCAGGTTCAGTTGCAGCGCTTGCACCCGGATTCTTGCCGTTCTACAATTCGCAACAAATAGTTGGAATTTTGATCAGTATACGAGCTGCAGCAGAGTACGAATTCCTTGAACACGCGCAATATTCACAGGTACCTATCGGGCTAAGTGGTGCCACCTCTGCGATGGTGGCACAGTCAACATCTCACGTGCTCATCATTGTGATGATAATTGTTGGCAACGTGGCCTACTTCGTTAATAGACGAAGGAAGGAGGGGTCGAAGTAATGGTGGATTTGTTCGCCCTCATAGGCGTCTGGACAGCCGCGTTTCTGACATTGATGGTACTCAGTTTCCTTTACAAAGAGAACCCGTTCTACCGCCTAACGGAATATGTCTTCGTGGGCCTGAGCAGCGGATACACGTTTGCCGCAACCTTGCGCCTTTTCGTAAACCAAGCCTTGAGCCCAATTTTCGCGGGTCAAATTGACTTTGTGGTTCCACTAATAATCGGCTTATTGTTCTATGCCCAATTCACTAAGAAATATTCGATTCTATACCGTGTCCCGTTAAGTTTGGCGATTGGTTACGGCCTGGGGATTACGATCTGGAGCGTTCTCCAAGCTTACTTCCTCAGACAAGTGAGCGCAACAATGCTCCCACTTTACACAGGCAACATTCTGACGACGATCGACAATCTAGTGATCGTTGTTGGAACAATTCTTTCAATTTCCTACTTCATACTACACCGCGAACAGAAGGGTGTGTACGGAAAGTTCACGAAAGCCGGCAAGTACTTCGTCCTCGCCACCCTAGGAGCAGTCTTCGGAACAACCGTTCTAGGTAGAATGGCTCTCATAATACAAAGAATCCAATTCCTACTGGGCGACGCAGCCTTTCCATGGCGTGCTCTGAGATTAGGAACAGCTGACGAAGGACGTTTCGTTCCAATCGCCCTATTCGCCTTCTTAATCATCTTCGGAGTCTACATGTACAGGCAAAGCAAGGCAAAACCTGAGAAGCCCGCCAAACCCTAACTTTTCGCCTTTGTAAGTTCTTCGATTCGCTCTATTATCCTCCCAACACTCTCTCTTTTCATGAACAGGCCTGTATATTTTGGTCCCTCAAGTTCGAATAACCATTGTAAGGGGCCCAGTGCCAAAATCGCGAACTGAGATGCGATGAAAGAGAGGGGTTTCGTGACTTCCAAGAACATTATCGCGGGTGCTTCGAGTCCTTTTTCAACTACGATCTTTGCAATATTGTTGATGAGTTTCTCTTCTTCTTCGCTAGTAAGCTCGAATTCAGACATTCTTGCTTCCTCTATCGCGGTGTTTGCTCCGTTCGCATGATTCCCTGAATCGGTGGGAGGCTCTCACACAGAGCGAAAGACCGTTTCTTCTGGGTAGACCTCGATGCCTTCTTGAGTGATTCTGTAGGGGCACAGGCGGTCCGTGTGCTTTACGCCTCGGATTTTTCTTACCTCGAGGGCTCGAACGTTTGACTCTTCAACTCGGTACATGTGCAGGACGATGACACCCTGTGCAAGAAAAGCTTCGGCGCCGAAATGTGTCATATCCTGCCGTTCCTCAGGATTCTCTGCTAGGAGAATTGCTGTCATTTCCATCTCGGTGAGACCCTTGATCAAGCGCAACGTTTGCTGGCGAACCTCAAAGTCGTCCTTGAACTGTAGAGTTAGAGCTGTGATTGAGTCAACTACGCATCGCGTTGCCTTCACTTTCTTCTTGGCGTCAGCTATTACGGTTAGAACGTCGTCCATGCTGAACTTTGCAGATCCTATTAGGCTCCCTTGCAGTGCTGCTGGGACGAACGTGCCTTTCGGATCAGCACGTTTCATTGGTGAAACGTCGACGAAGCTGAACTTGCCTTGACGCCCAATTTCCTCAAGATTCCAACCATATCTTAGCATATTGCCACTAATCGAGAACGGCGGCTCATCAAGTGCGACATATAGTCCGCTTTCTCCATGTTCCGTGGCGCCTTTGTAGATGTACTGTGCGCCGAACGTGGTCTTTCCTGTCCCAGGCCCTCCGAGTAGGAGGAAGCTGAACCCCTTGGGTAAACCGCCCTCAATCAGCTCGTCGAGACCCTTTATGCCAGTCTTGGTTCTCTCACTCATCAATTCCATCTTACCTCAATATCATCAGGTGAAATGCAGCGAATTGTCCGGAAGATTGCCCCCCAGATGAACCGCACGGATAAAAAGGACTATCGGTATATTCTACCATCACTCACGATCACTAGCTTGATCGAATGCGCGCTGGGTTTGAATAATGGAACACTTGCGACGTTTGGTTCAGGACCTTGCCGTCGCAGGATATCAGCTCGACCGCTCCGCCTACGACTATCTAACCGCGATGAGGGAAGCCCAAGCTACAACACTCGCGAAGAGCCTTCTGAT
>JAHFFU010000188.1 GCA_023247835.1 Candidatus Bathyarchaeota archaeon | reverse complement strand
AGTCGACGTCCTTCTTCCCGTACTTGTAGTAGCCGTACATCGCGACGCCTATAAGGCCTATTAGGACGACGAAGCCGATCGCGAACCAGTTGTCAGATGTCGGGGCTAGTATGTTGAAGCTGTCTTGTGGTGCCGTGAGAATAATCCAGTCCAGTACTAGGTTGGCTCCGACACCCAATACGCCTATGAACGCCATGCCTGCCTTCCCACCAATTTTGAAGGGCGCAGTCGCGTAGATCTGCGGTTTGCGGTATGGTAGGAGGATGAGCGCTAGTGCGAATAGTGTGAAGAAGACTGCGTCCATAAGGTCTGTAGCGGCGACGCCAATACTGAAAATGCCGTTCAGCGCGCCGCCTGCTGCTCCACCTGGGCTCCAGGAGCCACCGGTTGATATTACACCTGACTCTGAGAAGCACCCAAGCAAACCGAAGACGCCTGTTAATATCGTGGCGTTGACGGGTGAGTGGAATCGCTCGTTGACGTTAGCGAGTGACCCTGGTAGGACTCTGTCGAAGGCCATAGCGAAGAGGATTCTTGATGCCGTGAGGATGAAGGGTGGAATGTCGTTCGCTACCCAAAGCACGCCGAAGATGAAGAGAAGCCAGTTGAGCGAGCCAAGCCCTAGACCGATTCCGGTCATCGCGCCAATAGTTGTGGTCCATGCCTTGATTGCTGGAACACCTGCCTGAGCTAGGCTTCCTCCTCCGTAGGATAGATAGGAGTAGGCTTCGAAGAAGGACCAAGTGTTACCGTTCGGAAGGGTTGTCCGCCCAAGGGCAGAAGTTGCATATGCACCGAAAGACGAGACTGTCATGTAGGCGACCATAATGATGACCGAAGACAGAAGCAGAACCTTCGGGAGACTCTTGTTTGCTTCTTTAACCTCGCCAGCTATGAATGTTGATGCTGCATACCCGATGTAAGCAAAGTAGGCACCAATCATAGCGACGGATACAGCAGACCAGTAGTTTCCTACGTTCGCTGCATCCATGCCCTGTGCTAAAGCCCCTTGAACGTAAGTGTCCGCTGTGACATGCATGAGGCCATTCTGTTCTGCCAGTGAAGTTATGCCTGCTTGTAGCGCCGAAGGGTTAGCGACAGAAGTACCCAAGAGGTAAAGCACGTAGATGGTGAGAACCGCTGGAATCCAGAACATCGCTTGCAGAAGGTATCCCGCCAACCTTACTCCTAGGGCTCCGATAGCCGTGAAGAGAATGACCAACAGGAGACCTCCGCCGAACAGATACACGTCGTTGACTCCGGCCGCCGTGAGGCCGACCACTGGTCCGAAAATGAAGTAGACGCCCTCAAAGACCGCAACTGCGATTATCCCGAAGGACCATGAGATACTTAGGAATTCGAACCAAGAGCCGACGAACGCCCCGAGTGGGCTGACAAGCCTTGAAATGACAACGTACCCTCCGCCTGACCGAGGCATAGCCGCAATCAGAATCGAGAAGGACAGAACTGAGAGGATGATGATGATACCGCCAATCAAGAAGGCCATCACCATCGGTGGAATGCCCGCAATCCAGAGATTCTGTGGGAGTGGGGCTGCACCGGTGAACTGGAAGACACGCTTCTGCCAGCCGAGACCCATAGTGTTAGCCAGGATAATGATCATTGCTGTTAGTGGACCGATTTCTCTGACAAGCCCTGTTGCTTTTCTTACGAATAGTTTCTTTTGCGACAATTTTTCTCAAGCTGTGTTGGCTGGCTGATGTGAATTTAACAGTATTGGTTGCATTTCAGGTTGACAGTCGGCGGAACAGCTATGTTCCATTTGGACGGAGCGCTTCATTGGTATTATCCATTCGTTTTGTGATCTCGCAATTAGCGCCACTCGACCCTCGACCCTTCATTCCTTATGCCGGCATTTGTGTCCCGAGCTCGAATCTGACCGATGACTGGATTATCGGATTTTTCGAGGGTGAAGCCAGCTTTCATAGTGCAAGAGGCAGAAGCAAAGAGAGGCTCTATCCGAGGTTCACTGTGACACAGAAGGAGTATAATTTGCTTGCCCGCCTCAGGGACTATTTGGCGGAATCAGCCACGACGATCAGCCTACGGGGAGAGTATGGAATGGATTGTATGCAACAAACATGATTTGAAACTCGTCATCGCATTTCTCGACGGCAGAATAAGGTCCGATAAAAAGGGGGGGAGTACGAAGGATGGAAGCGCACTTCAGGTCATACTTTGAGAACAACAAAGGACAGTTGGCCGGAAAGCAACCTAGCTTCGGCATCTTTCAGAATATGGAACGAGCGTACCCAAAATACGGCACCCGATCAAAGGTATACAACCGAAAAAATGCCGTAGCAGATACGGTACGAGTCGCGTACCGGGAGAAAATGAGATTCCATGCGTCAGTTTGATCTTTTAGAGTCTAAAGTCATTTGCGGAATAATGTCAGGAGAAAGAATAGAACCGGAAACATCAGAAGGATGATTATGAAAGTGTACTTTCTCTTTCGTTCCGAGCGCTTGGCTTGATCCTCACATAACGGCCCACAGAACTCCCTATCCATCGCGATCGGCGTTGAGCAGACGACACAATGTCTATGCCTTGGAATCGTGACTTTCTCGGCTTGTTTCATGTATTTCGACATGAGCTTCGTGCTTAGAATAATTGGATGTCTAATAAAACCTGCCGAATTACCGGAATCTCTATGACCGAGAAGCGGGGTCGCTTCAGGAAGGAGCTGCTCTCCTTTCCCGCCAGAACCTTCCCTGTTCTTCAGCTAGCCCGGCGTGGCGGCGTTCCCAAGCCATGTGTTTCGGGTAATCCTCTTCGCAGAACATCTGCCCGCAGTATTGACAGGTTTCGAGTTTTGGCAGTTCCTTTCCGCATGTTGCACATTTCGGCAACCTTAATCCCAAGTCAATTTGGAGTACCAAGATTAAAAGTAAGGAGTATGGAGATATTTACCAGTGCCGGGGCGCCTCAACCTTTGAGATGTGAGAGGTGTGGGGTCGAGGTTGACCTTCCCTTCAGATGCAATTACTGCAAAAACTCCTACTGCCCAGACCATAGGCTGCCTGAAAATCACGACTGTAGTGAAACTTGGCGTGTGAAAGCGGTTAGGTCTGCTAGGGCAACGATGGGACCAGGGCGACTTGCATCGGAATCCCGGAGCATGCTTCTCCCCCCGCGGGCGCGAGGCGTTCGGTTCAGCAGGACGGAGGTGCGCCATCTTATTGTGGGCGCATCCTTAGTGACCGCTGCGGGCGTTTCATTTCTCGTCGGCAACTCGTTCACCCTCTTCGGGTTGGCGGTTTCAGCCATTATTTTCTCGATGGGATTCATCGTCCACGAGCTCGCGCACAAGTACGTCGCTCAAGGTTACGGTCTGTGGGCTGAATTTCGACTGAATATGACTGGGTT
>JAHFFU010000187.1 GCA_023247835.1 Candidatus Bathyarchaeota archaeon | reverse complement strand
GATCATACCGCAACCTCGTAGGTGGGTCCATAGCTTCTTTCTTGTATTTTTTGTAGAGCGCACGTTTTCGGAGCAATATATCTAGCGACCTGGGCACTATGCCATTCCATCTTTCACAAATATTCCATCCAAGCTCCGGTACTCGACTAACGGAGTCTGGGCAGCAGTTGCAGCGTACGGTTTCCCCGCTCAAGTTCATGTTGCGCATTATGGTTGGGTATAAGGAGAAGAAGTCGAGTTCCCCGACGGAGTCGTGTAGGCCGAATTTCGGTTCGTAAATGAAGCCACCGCGGTCCGCTAGTATCAGTTCGTTTCCGTTCTTCCACTCCTCGGGCTCGTTCTTGTTCCAGGGGATTAGCACGTCCGCTTTGACGGCGTGGTAGAGTTGGAGGGACGTCATGCTGGTGCCAATCGTCGTTCGCGAGGCCCTCTGCAATGGGATTATGCAGGTTCGGGCCACCTCGAAGAGGCCTTCGAGACCGCAGTCACTGCTGATGAACCCGTTCGCCTCGTCCACATGCAACCGGCCCAGTAGCCTTGCAGCAGTTTGCTTGAAGAGTATCTTCCCGTACGAGAAGTAACTGTGGCCCTGCACCTCGTAAACCCGAAGCGGCGAATCCTCCCTCCCGAGAACCATTCTCTGGAGGATGCGGTGGTGTTGAGCACGCCTGGCCAGGTAGGGGAAGATGAAGGAGTCTCCGCCCTCCGTCAAAACTACGTCCGGGTCGATCTCGCGGAAGGCTGTGACGAGTTTGTTGAGCTTGTCGAGTTCGCTGCCCGAATCGAGAATTATAGTATCATTCTTGGTTTGGATTTTGATTGAGTCTAATTCGTCTTCAAGTCTTGAGATCCTACGGGTCTTCTTAGTGCTAATCTCTAGCCGTAGGTTTCGAAGTGTTGGCAGTTCGTAGTCGATTGTTTCACGGGAATCCTTGACAGCCCACTTGACGCGGCCGTGAGATGCGTCGGCCTCGACGAACGCTAGGGGGAATAGGTCGTTGTGGTAGAGGTACATCTGGGTTGATGGGACGTCTACGTCGTAGAGCCTGAACTTCGAGTATCCACCATGCCGGAGGATCTTCCGTCCCAGAGTTTGGGCTTCTGATTCGTCGTTTACTTCAACTTCGAGAACCTTACTCTCCCACTTGTCGCCCGCCCTCTCAAATTTCTCGACGAATGTGCATGATGGGATGAAGGGTTGGAGGTTTAGGAGGTCGTCGGGTTCCCCGCCAATGTGGATTCGCGGCTTCCACTCGTCAACAAGCCTGACGCATGATCCGTCGGGCTGTTTGAGCCAGACGATCATTTGGCCGGTTTTTGGGTAGAGGTCTAGAATCCAGCCTTGATGTTTCAAAGGCCCCGCTCTTCGAGCCTCTTCTCTAACTCGATGATTTTCTTGTGGTGCGCGAACAGCATCGAAATAATCAGGGGCACCTGTTTTATTGGTGAGGCCATTACGCTCGCCGCTGACGCGAGCAGCTTACACTGGTTCAACAGATCCTCGAAAATGATTTTGTCTTCTTGCCTTAGAAATTCCTCAAACCTTTTCAGTTTCTCAACCTCGGCCTCTACGACCATTCTCCATGACGGGATTGTTCGTCCCATCACAGGTAACTCTCCAAAGGCCTCATCCCGGGCGAGGATGCGATGGCGGTGCGTGAGGGAAGCCGCGGGTGTTTCAGTAATAAGAATTGGGTCAGGTTGCCTTTTTGCTCGATTCTTGCGGAGACGTGTGCGGCCTGTGTGAGGATGTGATCCATTAGTGCGCTTCTTGATTCCAGGTTCGTCGCGATTATCAGACATTTTTGTTGTCTGGCGATGCTTGCGAGAGTTGTCGTGGTTTTCGCGAAGATGCGAAGCGCGTCCTCCTTATCCTCGCCCTGTATGTCCGGGTCGTAATAGAGTTGCGTAATGCCAGAGACGACGACGAGTTTCGCCCTGAATTTCTTTATCGCGGGTGGGAGTTTGTCGGTTATGAGGCATGCGAGTTGGTGGTGGGTGAAAGCCCTGCTGACATGCAGTCGTTCTAACACTTTCTCCGTGTCAAGGCCATGCTCAACTGAGCGATCTGAGATGTAGTATGGGTCGAAGAGGTTGCACCCGTCAATGAATACCGAATCGCAGTCCGGGCCTAACGGTTGCGGGAGAGTCGCCCTGACACAGAATAACATAGAGAGAGCGTGTGCAGGTTTCCCCTGAAACGCAACAAACTGGCCGAAGTTGAGCCTCAGGATTCCGTCTAAGGCTTCCGTGCCAGAGGTCAGGTCAGGTTGCGACTGTTGACGCTTGCCTAGCAGAAGATCATTAACTTTGACGAAATTTTCGGCGGCTACCTCACAATTCAATTGAACCATAGAATTGCCCTGAATAATACAAAGAGATAATCCAGGAGACCAGATTGAGCGCATGTCAGAGACGCGTGAATGTTAAGAGTTCTGCATTTGAGTGATGTAGCACAGGCTGTAGTAATCGCACAACCCTATTGTTCATAATGTGAAGCGGTTCAGCGAAGAGCTGAAGAACAACGCATACCGCACGTTGCATGGAGTAAGATCGCGGAAACTATCTTATGCGGAATCCACAAATCCGCGGCATGGCCGTTGCATGAGCAGGAGTTTCGGTTAGGGTTGACGTTCAATCAGGTACCGGGAAAGACCAGCAGCTCGTTGCGAAAGCTAGCGCATGATAGCATGTATCGGCCTGGTATCGACTTGGGGGTCCTAGTAGCCATGCTGAGCGCCATCATGGATATCGTTGCCATGTTTCTACCTTGGCTCGCAGGAATCAATGCCGGCTACGTGCCCGGCAGGGGCTTGACTCACACAGTAACCATCCTGCTATCGGCAATCGATCTCTTGCCCTACAACTCCTACCTGGCTATACTCTTCCTGCCGCCTGCACTAACCGTCCTATTGGTCGTGTTTTCATTAAGGTCCGAAGGAATGCTGCCGCCGCGCATAGGGTATAAGGCCAAGTCGCGGGTTCTCCTATTGTTGTCAGCGCTCATATCAATAATGCCTGTATACGCGTTCCTTCAGACGGCTCTACTTGGTTCTCCGGCAACCCCGGAAACTAGGCAATTTGTATCTAGTTGGGAACTGGGGGGAGCGGTCACGATGCCAATATACGGCGGTTTCGGCTTCATCCTAGCGCTTGGCCTTAAGATAATCAAAGACTGAGAAAGGGTCTCTCTCCACTCCAAGATTTGGTCACTTGAGGGGATACGCTAGGATGAAGCTCGAAGCAAGCAGTACAAGTGCCGTAAGAATAAGAGACCAATCGTAGGCAGTCTGTGATTCTAATGCCTGTACTGGTATCGCGGTGGGCTACCTGAAACCGCCCGTGAACAGAAGTACGGCCGACTCAAGTAGTAGAATCAAGGTGTAAT
>JAHFFU010000186.1 GCA_023247835.1 Candidatus Bathyarchaeota archaeon | reverse complement strand
CCGAAATCCCCGTATTCCCCACGCAGCGCCTCGACGGCCTCGTCCCTTCTTACCTTCGCAATGATACTGGCCGCTGAAACCACAGGGTAGGTCCTGTCCGCATGGTGCTCCGAAACTATTTTGATTCCCTTCAACTTTGCGGGCAGAAATTCTCGGATGGTCTCCGCATATCTCTCTTCGTTTACATCCGACGCATCAACGTACGCCTCCTCAGGTCCGAGTTCACCAATCACTTGACCCATCAACTTCGCCTCCAAGAAGTTCAGTCTCCTGAACTTCCCACCATGCAACACGACTTCGTCGATTTCCTTTGGCTGGACCTCCATCGCGCTCACCTTTGAGGCGAGCTCCCTCACCTTGCCACCCAAATGGGTTCGCACATCGGGGGTAAGCAACTTTGAATCCTTGACGCCCATTGAGAACAATTCGCTTGCACGCTCCTCCGTGCAGAGCACGCCCGCGATCACAAGCGGCCCTATAATTGGGCCACGCCCGGCATCGTCCACACCTGCAACGAGCTTTACCATGTAAGCCCCCAACCATACCAGAAAGGTGCTTCAGGAGTTAATAGCTACGGCCCTCGCTTCTAACACCATGAACCCGTACCGCGTCTTCCTGACCGGCGAGCCCGGCTGCGGGAAGACTACTGCTGTAAAGAAAACTTGTGAAATGCTCGCGGCCGAGGGCAGGAAAGTTGGAGGAATAATCTCGGGTGAGATCCGCGAACGAGGCATCCGAGTGGGCTTCAACCTTGAGGACATTGCAACTCACGAGACTGGAACCCTTGCCCATGTCGATCACAAAGAGGGACCACGAGTCGGCAAATACCGCGTCAACTTATCCGATGTTCAACGCGTAGGTGTAACCGCAATCAAGCGTGCGATTGCTGAGTCTGACGTAATCATAGTCGACGAGCTAGGCCCGATGGAATTGAATTCAATGCCGTTCATACTGACTGTTGAAATGGCGTTGGCGACACCGAAAAACTTCGTGGGAACGATTCACAAACGTGCCTCGCATTACCTCGTGGCCGCGATCAAATCGAATCGGGCATATCAAATTCTTGAGGTCACTCCCGAGAATCGCAGCGAGATACCAAAGACCGTTGTGGAAAGAATGCAAACTCAGCTGTGAGTTGAAATTGGCCCTTCAGTCTGATCTATCAACTGGTTCATGGAGCGAGTTTACAGAAGGAAGGGCCAAACTATTCTCCTCCTCACAGGGAAAAAGTACAGTATTCTATAATCCACGAATGAGCCTAAATCGCGACCTTGCAGTTCTGTTTTCAGCATCCCACTTTCCCACCTGGAGACAATTACGCCTTTGTGACCCTATGACGGGCTCCGGTGTACGAGCGGCTCGTTATGTCCTCGAAACTACCAACGTGGCGAACGTCGTCGCGGCAGACAGAGATCTCAAGGCAGTGGAGGCGGCCCGACGAACAATCCGGCTCAATGGCTTGGATGGAAAAATCACCGTCATTGAATCAGACGCGAACTTACTGCTGCTTGGGCACTTGCAGGATAGATTTGACCTGGTCGACCTCGACCCTTTCGGTTCTCCAGTGCCATTTTTCGAATCCGCGTTACGGGCTACTGCAGAAGGTGGCATTATCGCTGCTACTGCCACCGACATGGGACCGCTCACGGGAGCCAGGCCAGCCGCTTGCCTTCGGAAGTACGCTGCAAGGGCAATTCGAACCGAGTTCGAGAAAGAGATAGCGGTCAGAATCCTCGCAGGATGCATGGTGAGCATTGCAGGTAGACTGGATCTGGGGGTAAAGATTGTCTTTGCGCATGCTTCCGACCACTACGGGCGAGTCTACGCATCGCTGACAAAAGGAAAGACTTCTGCAAACCAATCAACTAAGTTGTTGGGTTTCCTGCAATATTGCCCAAATTGTTTGATGCGTGATTCTGCCAACTCGCTAGAATCTATTCATAAGGTTTGCAGAAGCTGTGGGTCACAAGTTAACACCGGCGGCCCGATTTGGCTTGGTTCACTCTGGGACAGCGACACGGTCCAGATGATGATGAAACGTACTCCGACCCTCGCGTCATCGCGCCTCTCTGAGATCCAGATTACGCTTTCCCGGATAGCCGAAGAACTTGCTGTTCGGGCATTCTATTACAGAACTGACACGTTCGCACGAACACTCAGAATGAAGCCCCCTGGAATCGTGCAAGTTCTCGAAGCCTTGCGTATAGCCGGCCACCAAGCCAGTCGAACGCATTTCCATCCGAACGGTTTTAGGACGACGGCGCAAATCGAGGAGATAACGTCGTTATTGCGGACCCTGAGCAAGAAAGCCTAAACCTAAGAAGTACAACTCAGCGCTGTCAGGCCGACTCGCAGGCGGTTTCACTATTCTGAGAATGTGAAAGGAAGATCGCATCTCGAGCTGAAAGTCCTTCAATTCTGAACCCTGAAACACCTTGACCAGCATGTTGCCCGATGGCTTGAGTACGTCGCGCGTAATTCTCAGGGCGCATCTAGCGAGTTCGATTTGGCGAGCGTGGTCGACTTCCCACACTCCAGATACGTTCGGTGAAAGGTCGGAGACGACTACATCAAACGCCCGATTCGTTCTGGCTTTGATTTCGTCCACAAGTCCTACTTGGGTTATGTCAGCCTTGATCGCGTCAACGTTCTCGTATTGAAGGGGAGCAATTTCCTCCTTGTCGACACCTAGGACGAAACCATCCTGGCCTACGACTTGGCGGGCCGCCTGCAACCATCCGCCGGGCGCGGCAGCTAAGTCTAGTATGCGGTCGCCGCGCTTCAGGAAGTGGTAGCGTTTGACTACTTGGAGTAGTTTGAAGGAGGCTCTGCTTCGGAAGCCTTGCTCTTTTGCGAGGCGGTGGAAATGGTCTTTCTTCCGCTGCCGTAACCATTTACTCGGCACTTTTCACTACCGCTTTAGCTGAATCCGCCAGGTCTTGCATCCACTTTGTGAGATGCTCACACTTGTTCGGGTTCAAAATCCAGGCCTGAGGGCAGTTGCCGACCAGATCGCAAAAGGCACAGGGGATGTCCAAGATGGAATCGATCGTGGAATAGCGCCGCTTAGCGAATACTCGGTAGGTCCAGCGGCCATCGTGAAGCTCTTTCTTTCGAGCGATCAGTCCCTTCCTTTCCAGCCTAAGTATGGCCCTTGAGCCCTCGCGGCTGTCGGCGGTTAGTTTCCTCCAGAGCTCAGATTGCAGAATCCCCATATCGCCGAGTTCCATGACTATGCGTAAGACGTCCTGTTCCGTTGGACCTTTCCTCGGCAACCTACAACCTTCTAGAATCGAAACAAGTTACTCAGAATTGCGTGAGAAATAGTCACCATTCCATTTAAAGGTTGAAAATCGTTTCCGGAATTGATCGTACAGGCTTCGTCTTTCTCGGTGAAATGCT
>JAHFFU010000185.1 GCA_023247835.1 Candidatus Bathyarchaeota archaeon | reverse complement strand
AGAAAGCGATGCCCCTTCTCGTTAACTTCAACCTCAGTGATACTTACGCCTGTAAAGGAACGGAGTCTTCCACGGATCTCCAGGGCAAGTCTCTGAAGAAATCGTTCGTAGGTGCAATAGGCTATAAGAACGGTGCCATAAACTAGAGGATGCTCGACGGTCAACTCTATAGTATGGCCCACGTATCTTTCGACTAGGTATGAACGATGACCCCTACCAACCACTCTTTCCGTGCCTTTCAGAGAGTAATCATCCTCAACTCTCCATTCAGTAGCGACTCCTCCAAGACACTCATGATGAACTGTTTGCCTTGTTTGTAGAGGAAGCAGCTCAAACTTCACATCATCATTGAAGAAACATGTGAATAGAATCCATTTGCCCCATGACGGGTCGACGGCGTTGAAGCCCAGAGGATTCGTTTGCTCTAAACTTCCCATGCGCTTAGGGAGAACGTCTACGGCGTAACACTCGTCGCATCGCCAGACATCTATAGCCCCTATGATTCGGTCGCGGTAGGCAAGATTGACTACGCCAAAGTAAACAAAATGATGGCTGCACTCACTCAAAGCCCGTTCGTGGCCGATTTACCTTCTCGAAGGTAGCTTGCGTCTTGTTATAAAATGGCGAGACGTTTCTCAAACTTGAAAATCGTCGCAAGCTCAGGTATCAGCATACGGAGTGAAATTCCTGTGCGGAGTCCGACGGAGGACAAGCCGAGAAGCTGACTTGACCCTAGAGTTGCCCATCCACTCGACCTAAGGACAAAATATTCTGTTTACCACTCTAAGAAAAAGTCAGAACCTTATCAGATTCTTGCACTATTTTCAACAAGTCAGCCATAGATGATGTCGGACAGATAGCTAACCCTTCCATATTCCTCATCTTAAGGCATGTGCCACAAGCTAATATCTGTCCACCCACCTGAAGGAAGCGGTCAGTCTGCTTTGCTATGTTGAACCTCTCGTCTTTAATCTGCTCTATCTCCACTCCCCGGCCTAGCAGGAAGACCCTAACCTCATGATTCTCTAAGAGGCAGGTAGATGCGAACCTGAAGGCATTCCAGACGGTCTCCGGATCGTTTGTGTTGACGACTATTCCAATCTTCATTCTTCCAACCTCAGAACTAGAAGTGGCGCCAGAGCCAATACTTTTCGAAAAAAACTTTGCTCCAGTGCCAAATTCTTCCCGGCTTTCTCGGGTTCACTAAAGGCTTGGGTTCAGCGTAGAAATCTCCGCTCGAATAACCCGCTTTTCCGTAGCCGGTCTCTATGAAGCATGATCCTTTGCCATCATACTTCTGAACTTCTGCAGCTCCGCTGATCTCGGAGGCAATGCTATTTGCCACCACTTGTGCTTGACGTTCAGCAAAGACCCCTGCCTTAGGAAGCATCATTCCTGATGGGAGCTTTATCGCCGTGACATCTCCTATTGCATATACATCGTCATATTTCGTCCTGAGAGTTCTACCATCTACTGGAATCCAGCCAGGTCCATCACCCAATCCTGATTCTGTAACGACACTCGGAGACTTGTGTGGTGGTATTGCGAGGAGAAGGTCGAACTTGATTTTCTCGCCCTTTTCGAATTGAAGTTCCTTACTCGCGGGATCTACAGAAGTCAGCTTCTGATTTGGTTGGTACTCAATGTCTCGTTCTAAGAGTATCCCCTTTATCATGTCGCCCACTACTGGACCGGCCACAGGCATTGGTTGAGGCTCAGTGGTGAAGAACTGGAAATTGACCTTCTCCCTAACGCCTCTCTTTCTTAGAAGGTAATCGGTAAGGAGAGCAGTCTCGTACGGAGCTGCTGGACACTTAAAGGGCATACTGGTTACGACGAAGGCTAGGGTTCCTTCGTTGAATCCTTGAATTGCATTCCTGTATTTTTCAGCGGCCAGTGGGAACTGCGGTTGTCTGGTATTCCTTCATCTTACTCCCTACTTTGTCATCACGGGAGTCTATTGGTATGATAACCATCTGGCAGTCCTTGCATTTCCCCAGAGTCACTATGTCAACCACTTCCTTGCATATTCCACATCCACCAGTGAAGATCTCGATATAATGTGGCATTCTCTTCACCTATGATTTGCAAATTTTGGATATAGTTTTCTGACCTATTAACGGGATGCATGTAGGGAAGCGACGCTCTTTCTTTACGGTGATTAAGCAGCACCCAAAGCAATTGCCAGCAGAATGATGAAACCTGTGACCACCATCAAGATTCCCACGATTAATAGCGTTCTTCGCCGGTTTTCATGTTGCCATCTTCGGATCTTCAGCGTTACTGCTTTGCTAGAGGAGATGGACAGGATGGTGCTTAACGGTAAGATGAACATTAAGTTGTAAACGATGAGGTAAGGAATGCGTAGGGGCGCATCGGCGATCAGGGAGATTACTGTCATGTAGATTCCGCCGGTGCATGCGCAGGGAAAATTATGCACCCCAACTAGTAAGCCCGCAACTGCCGTGGATGCGACTCCTCCACCCTGCATGTAAGCGATCGCCCTGCGTCCAACGGCCGGGGCGAAATTCAGGTTGATCAATCCAAGTCTGGTATAGTTGAGGATGTTCAGTAGGCCTACGAAGATCATGATACCTGACGCAATTCGCGACAGGAAGTGGGGAACCACTGGTATGTTGATGGAGAGGAGGAGGATGCCGAGCCCCGTTAGAAAGTAGGATGAGAAGACGCTGACAATGTAGATGGCGCCGAGCAAGAGGATGGTGCGTCGAGGTGCGTTTGCCGTGTAGAGTAACGACATGAAGAGTGTGAGTAGGCTAATGGCGCAGACGTTGAAGCCGTCTAAGACGCCAAGGAGTAGGAGGCTGGGAACATCCATGCAGCTAAGCAAGCCTCCGAGCGATCTGTGTGATTCCTGAGCCTTGATACTGGATATCGACTTTATCGTTGGTCGTTAAGCATGCTTGGGCCGCCATGTCGTGCGTATACTTGAATTGCAAGGTGCCGATCTCGGTGTTAATGATGGCTATGCAAGTGGTCAAGTGCCCGTGGCCTGCTGAGACGCAGTTGGTGTCGGCCTCGACAACTCCAGAAACTTTACCCTGAAAGTCCTGGTCCAGAATTGCGCCAGTGAAGTAGTCCACGGTTCCCGACTGTTGGGGCTGGGAGGGAGGTTTGGCATTCAAGGCAAAATAGGAAATAACTATAACAAATAGACCCACTAGGAGCAGAATGACGTAACTCCCGATGTGCGACTGTCTCTTCGGACGACGCCTCCTAGGCATCCGTTAACAGCGGAAGCGACTTCTACGCACTTTTAAACGGAAAGGACGATTTTCAAAAATGAGAGCAGGCAGAACAGTACAGTAACGTCTACATCACGTTAGCGCATCCCTAACTTGTTTGGGGTTCGAACATCCCTATCGGCAGCATTTACCCTTTGGAATGGGGCTTC
>JAHFFU010000184.1 GCA_023247835.1 Candidatus Bathyarchaeota archaeon | reverse complement strand
AAAACGCTTGGGGTGCTGCTAGCGGGAAGCCTAGCGAGGGTTGGACCCTTCACATCGACGCGAAGAAACATTTCCCAGGCAATTCTGACCTAATCGCACACCATTACTGCAAGCCAGTTGCAGGTGGGTTCTATGAATGCCAGCTGTATGACAGCGACGCCCCAGACGCGAGGCTAGTTGGTGTCGAGGTTGTGGTGCCCGCCGATACTTACAGCAAGTTCAGTGCCGACGAGAAGGCCCTCTGGCATTATCACAAGACCGAGATCCCTAAGGTCCAAGCGACGCTTCCGGACCTGTCACCGGAAGAAGCAGCGAAGGTCGTCAAAAGCTTGGAAGAAACCTACGGCAAGGTCTACCTACTATGGGACCCCTCAAAAGGCGACTTGCCGATAGGGAACCCGAGTGTATATGTCCTAGATTCGAGCCCCACAACGGGGGTCGCTGAGCTGTCGAACCCGTGGTGGATAGCGTTGTTTGCAGTAGTAGTGCTCGTCGCAGCAGCGGGGTTTCTAATCGGCAGAAGATCGAAACGCCTGACACGCGCCTAAACTGACGCGCTCACATTCCGGAAGATATTGCTATTGACCCACTGGAAGCCTGCCGTAACATTAATGCTCGCACCAAAACGGAAGAAATCGCGGACCGGTTCCTACGACCATAATGTTACGGCTCCCTGCGGGCCCGCCATCAATCTTCCGTAGCGCTTGTTAGTAATCCGAGGATCTGTACAGCGTTCCCAGCGCTTTGAAAGACTCTGCCTTGGCTGAACTTTTAAGTAATACTTCATGGAGAAGTAATACCAGAAGCGTTCAGTAATGAAAACGCGAATTGTCGCCGTGACCAGGAAGGGTCAGGCAACCATCCCGAAGGAAATGAGAGACAAGCATGGTGTTCGCGAGAAGGTCTTGGTTATTGATGTCGGCGAGGGAATACTCCTGAAACCCGTGCCTACACCCTCCGACGAAAGGGCTTCGCTGAAGCGGGTTCTCGGAAAGAAGAGCGCGCGGGAAATCTTGAGTGAGGCTAGGATCAAGGATCTACGCAGGGATAGAGAATTACTTGAGCGTAGTCTTCGACACTGAAGCCCTGCTTATCTTCTACCTAGATGAGGGAGGCGCAGGCAAGGTGCAACAGTTACTAGAGAAGACTCAGAAGGGCGAAAGCGCTGGATACCTAAACATCATTAACTTAGCAGAGTTCAGTTACATACTCCAGCGGCGCGACCCCGAACTCGCGCAAGAGAAAGAGAGGAACCTCAGAGCTTTCGGCCTGGAAATTGTTCCCGTTCTCGATAATGAAATTTGGAGGGTCGCAGCCAATATCAAGACTGGACATCTTCTGTCGCTCGCGGACGCTTTCGCAGCCGCTACAGCCAAAATCAAACGAGCAAGATTGGTTACGGGAAGAGACGAAGAGTACGAGTCAGTCGGCGTTCCTCTGATCAGGCTGAGAACGTAAGAACGGGATCAAGAAGGAGAGGCGCGAACAGTTTCTGGCGACCAGAACGTTGCGGTTCCCGGCTGGCCCGCCAGAATCCTTCTCGCTCTGGCAAACCTAGAATTGCATCACTGAGCCTGTGCTTGGAGGCTTGAACTCGATAGCAGCCGCGAAATCTCAGAAACTCTTTGCATTACGAGGCGTTTCTCGCTTAACGTTTTCGAAGCCTGAGGATCGCGCCTAAATGTCCAGAACCGGAGACCGCTTTTGGGCTCAACATCCTCAACGATTGTTTGGAAACCATGCTTGCGGTAGAAGGGTACATTGTTTAGTTGTACTGTTTCGAGATAGCATGGTCTCCCGTCAGAATCTGTCCGTGCAAGAACGGGTTGTAGAAGATAACTGCCTACGCCTTTACCCTGCTTTTCGGGGTCGACGCCTATTACCATCGCGTACCAGTGCAGGGCGGATGCGTCGCGCTTACGAAGCGGGTCTAGGTACTCCAAGAATTTCGTGAAACGCATAACAGCGTCAGCGCCTATTATTGAGGGAAGCTTGGTGAGTCCAGCTTGTTCCATGCGATCCTGATGCATCTCCACGTGTCCGGGCGGTAGCCACACGGCGACACCGTCGACTCGGCCCTCGGTGGTCCATACCTCCCCGGCCAGATGGCCATATTTTACGACCGCGGTGAAATGAGCAGGCAATAGCCTAGCGCGGTCATGCTCTTTCGGAAGCATGTAGATTGCAAGAGGGTCGTCCTGGAATGCTCTGGCGAGCATTTTTCCCGCTTCGTCGATTTGTGAAGCTGTAAGGAGAACAGCTCTGGTTTTCTTCGTGACCGTGTCACCTAGGGTGCGTCTTCCTCTAGCGGAATTAGCGAACCGTTTTCAGCGACAATAGTGTTACGGTTCCCGGCGGGGTCGCCGACTAGATTTGTCGATTGCGAAGGCGTCCTCCCAGGTTATTGCGGAAACTAACTCCCAAGCGCGTAGGCTTCTTTCATCCACTCAGCAATTCGTGCATCGACGTCTTTTCTATGAGCCAGCCTTACAATGTGGAGGTACTTCTTTGTCCCAACCTCTTCCACCCGGACTATTCGATTGTCATTAAGCCGCCTGTTCAGAAGGAAACCAAGTCTCAAGCCGGTTCTCAACACACGTACTGCTGCGAAGTGGTACTTCGCAATGATGTTGATAGATGATTTGACCGCGTCTATTCTAAGCGGCCCGACTTTCCTAACTCTAGCTGTCAGGAAATCGAAAGTCTCTCTCAATGCCGCTGGTTTCCCTTGAAAATGATCGTCGACAGAATACGAGACGCAACTATGCCACTGGTTACGCTTCGTAAACCGCCTGCCGCACTTTGAACACCGCCAACGAGTGCTCGTAAGAACTTTGCTCACAGGTAGATCACATATTCTTAGGGGAGTTTATCCCGGCCCCCGGAACTAGGTATGTTATGCCTCGATTTGCGACAGGTCCCCCAGCTGTGTTAGTTATGCTCGGTCAAGTGGCTGAGTTGGTGATGGTACTGCTCAGGTGTCATTAGAGCTCCGAAAGCTCGTTGGACAACCTCCGTTAGCGCCGGATGGATGTGCATCGCAATCATTAGAGGGCGTGCGTTTTGCTCTGGGGTGTACATGAGGTTGATGATTTCTTGGATAAGGACGGAAGCTTGAGGCCCGATGAGGTGGGCACCAAGTATCCGATAGTTGTCTCTTTCCAAGATGACTTTGACAAAGTAGTTCTTCACGGCCATGGCTTCTCCTTTGGCGGTATTCTCATAACGATAAAACCCGATTAGAATGCGGTCTGAGCCGAAACGTTCCATTGCTTCTTTCTCTCTCAGGCCCACGCTTGCGATTTCGGGGTCTGTGAAAACTGCATGTGGGACGGCGTGGTAGTCGAAAGGAATCTTTCTTCCGAGAACAGCGTTGTAATAGACGACCTCTGAATCATAATTGGCCTTGTGTTTGAAGA
>JAHFFU010000183.1 GCA_023247835.1 Candidatus Bathyarchaeota archaeon | reverse complement strand
TCGATTTGGACTGTGTCTTCTGCGACATCATCAACAAAACTACGAGTTCCTACATTATCTACGAAGACGAAGAGTACATCGCCTTTCTAGACAAGTACCCAATCTCCGTGGGCCACACGCTCGTACTGCCCAAGAAGCACTCCGCACGCGTCAACGACTTGTCCCAGAAAGAGTTCTGCGCGCTATACGCCCGAGTTCACGCCTTGAATCGCCACATAATTTCGAAGCTGGCGGCTACAGCGTCCCATATTTCAATAAATGATGGCGCGGCCGCGAATCAACTCATACCACACATGCACGTCCACATCATCCCACGCAGCAAGAACGACAGCGCGGGGTTCACCGCAAGGAAACTCCTACGCCCAGATGAATTGGAAGAAATCAGGAAGAAACTGGGAACTCAGGATCTGGGGCTCACGTCTTGACTTGCGCCGCGACCATCCTGCTCAATTCCGGTCCGACTTGTTTTGGTTCGATGATGGGTGCACTGCAAGCTCTTCCGAAGCAGATGTAGGCTGTGGGTTGTTCCGTGTTGGGAAAGCCGAGAGCCGATATTGTTTCGGAATCTTTCTTCGGGTCTAGGACTTGGATGACTTTGCGTGGATTGAATATTCGGTGTGCCTCTGCCAGTAGGCCTTTCGTCCCTGGCTTCTCGGGTGAACCCACAATTCGCACACTGGTCGGCTCGTGGAGGAACGCGTCGACGGCTGTTGCGTATTCAGCTGCCATGAATCCTAATTGTGGATATATGTCAACGAAACGCTTCAGCGTCTCATCGGCTTGTTTTCGGTAGTTTTCTTTCCCGGTCAAATGGTGCAGCTTCGTCAGGACGATGGCCGCGGCGCTATTCTCTTCAATAGGTTTCGCGGGTTTACTTAGAAAGCCCGGAGCATTCGGGTCGGCAATTGTGTCGAAGAAACCGCCATGCTCAGAATCATACAACTTACGTGAAGCGATCTCCATTAGTTCTTCAGCTAGTCCTAGAAACTTCCCATCTCCAGTGCACTCGTAAGCATAGCAGAGCGTGGCTGCAGTTTCTACTTGGTCCGCCAGCTGGTTTTGCAGTTGTGGTTGGCCGTCGTGATAGTGGTACATTCCTTCGCCTAGCTTGTAGTTAAGCGCCAGCAACCTATCCAAACTCTTCAGCGCATATTCTCTAGTGGACATATCGCCGAGGACGAACGATGCTTCAAGGTACCCGGAGATCATCATAGCGTTCCAGTTCGTGTAGATGTTTTTGTCAATGTAAGGCGGTTTTGCTTTAGCGCGCTCAGCCTTGCTGAGTTTGTAATACTCCTCATCGGCGTCTTGGCTGCCGTAAAAGCATCCGTTCTTCTGGTCGCTCAGCCACGTGTTCAAGTAGCCAATGATGCCTCTCGCTACCTCTGAATAGAACGGTTCACCCGTAGCTTGGTATGCGTGCACATACAGCTGCAACCACTTGGCGTTGTCCTCACACATCTTCTCAAAGTGTGGAACGCTCCAGTCCCTCAGGGTGGAGTACCTGAAGAAGCCCCCCATCTCCTTGTCGTATGTGCCGCTGCGCCCAACATTCTGAAGGGTTAGGGTAACAATGCGGAGGAATTCGCGGTTTCCGCTGTAGTGGTATTTCATGAGCGCGAGCTCATGGGCCTCGGTGTTTGGGAACTTGGGTTGTGAACCAAAGCCCCCATAGATAGGATCGAAATTGTTCGCAACTTCGCCGAGAATCTCATCGACGATGGAACCAGACAACTCGCCGATTGGGGTGCTCTCTGGCTCAGGCATCTCGAGTTCGGCCGCAGGTTTACCCTGAGACTTTTCCCAAAATGACTTCACATCCCTGAGGACCTGCCGCATCTGCTCGGGGGGAATGTACGTTCCGCCGCCAATCACGCGGCCGTCGGGTGTGAGGAAAGCGGTCGTTGGCCAGCCGCCCATGTTATAGCGGCGATTAATGTCGGGCCGCTTGTCCGTGTCAACTCGGATTGGGATGAAATTCGTCTCAACATACTCTGCGATCTCTGGGACGGAGTACGTATCTTGGTCCAATCTGTGGCACCAATGGCACCAGACGGCGCCGATGTCCAGCAGGACGGGTTTGTTTTCCTTCTTCGCCCGTTCAAACGCCTCATCGGCCCAATTTAGCCATTTTATCTTGGCTTCCTGGTTCTGTTGCATTTGTTACCCCTGCCCATCAGTTTCTGCTTCACCCTCCATAAACATGTCCCAGGGGGTGTTAGGGATTCCCGAGTTCGAATCCACTTCGTTCGCATAGACTGGGCGAGTGTTCAACTTCGTGTGCCAAGGAAACCAACGAGCGACGCGCGGCTACGGTCCCACACAAAGGATAATAGGGCACCCGGGTACTTGGGTACCCGAGTGAACCGTGGCCCAAATTAAGATTCTTGCGTCCCAGGACACCATTGACAAGTTCAAGAGGATCGTCCTCGCCAAGCATGGGAAACTTGAACTTAGCCCAGAAGGAGAAGAAGCGCTAAGGCTCTACATCAAGCGATACGAGCCGCTGCTGGGAGGGCTCTGTCCCCCAGACAAAGACCCTCTAACGAGAATCTGTGGAATAGGGCGTTCCTCGCGCCGACACAACGTGCTCAAAGATCTCGAAAAACTCGAGTCTGGAGAGCTTTGATTTTCATCGACACCACAGTGTGGGTCGGCGACGCCGATCTCAATGACGATTTTCACGTACCATCCCACGGAATCATTGAATCTGTAAGGACTGGAAGAACACCCGTAGGTCTGGTTACCGACTTTATCATTGACGAGGTGGTCACGATTCTTGGTAACCGTAAAGGTTTCGGTGCAGGTCGTGCCAAAGAGACCGGCATCGCCATCGTGGAGTCGCCTCGCATCTTCACGCTCTTCGTTGATGATAGTATCCTGAAAGAGGCGCTGACGGTCTACCCTATGTACAACGGCAGATTGAGTTTAACTGATGTTGTAACAACGGTCGTCATGAAAAGATATTGTGCAAGGGACGTCTTCTCACACGACTCCGACTTCGATGAAGTGAAAGGTGTTAGGCGTTTGACTTCTCCTTAGATCATGCGGGGACAGGTACAAGAGGGCGCTTGGTCTGCCCTACATTCTAGAGGTTGGTGAAGTCCTGCCAGGCAGCCTCTTCCTGTAGTCATCTAAGACCTTGTCATAGAGCTCTAGAGTGTACTTGAGCGCTTCCTGGGACTTCCCATGGCAGTGTTCGTCAGGCTTTAATGTTGAGATACATTTCTCCTTCGCTCCTTCTATTCGCTTCAAAGCTGTTTCGAACTCTGCCCCCCTCTCAAGTTTGAGAACCGCAAGCAGCGAATTGTAAGCGGCCAAGTGAGCCCGTTTACATTCCAAGTGGCTCTTGCCTTCCCGCTCCTGGTAGCAGAGCTTGCAACAGTCCATGGCCGTGCTGGCTTGGACCCAGGGTTGGAT
>JAHFFU010000023.1 GCA_023247835.1 Candidatus Bathyarchaeota archaeon | reverse complement strand
CTTCGACGCAACCTGTCCGCCCAGACTCCCACGAAGAGACCGAAGAGTGGGAAAGCAAGATCCTCTAGACCGTTCAAGACACCCATTTCGAGGGGGCCTGCGTTCAACAGGAGTATTGCAATGGTTGGCAACGCCAGGGCTGTAACCTGTCGTCCGAACGCGCCAATCGTTTCGCTCGTCCACAGGCGCATGAAATCCTTGTGATTCCACAACCGCCCCCAAGAAGAAAATTCCTGTACCAATAGAACGTGCTCCATGGGGATAGTAGATGGCGTGTATGTCTGGTATATCGAAATATTAAGTTCCAGTGTCTAGAGTTCGGTCAGACCACTATCAAACAGCCGGAGTCAAATTACTAAAAATCAATGCAGGACTCTTTGAAGTTGGCGGGCCCGCGGGGATTCGAACCCCGGATCCCAGGCTTTCGCCGCATCTGCTCCGAAGGCTTACACGACCCGGTTGGGCCGCTGTGTCTTAATCCTGGCTCGACTACGGGCCCGTAATGTCGCGCAGCCATAGGCCAAGATTGGTGTATATGGTTAGCGAAGATGTGTGTCTCCTGGGAGGCAAGACTGTTAGGTACAATACGCTCACCGTGTGAGCTGAGTCTGGAGTGAAAACGATTGCCGGTATTGTCCGGTGAGGAGATTGAGAAGCGCGTACGGGACGGCTCGCTGGTTCTCACGCCTTTCGATCGCTCCTGCCTAAATGGAGCCGGCTACGACCTGCGTCTCGGGGTCAATCTGGCCATTCCACCCGGCGAACATCGTTTGGTGGCGACTCTTGAGAGGGTTGAGCTTGGGGACGACATGGCTGGGACACTGCATATCCGCTCCTCGCTCGCGCGCGCTGGAATAATCGCCAGCCTAGCTCTGGTTGACCCCGGCTTTCGAGGCCAACTAACGATCTCACTCTTCAACGCCGGAGTCGAGCCATTCACTATGAATAAGAATGACAGGTTCGTGCAATTAGTCCTGCATCACCTTGGCAGCAAAACAAGATACTCTTACAGCGGGAAGTACCAAGATAGCCAAGGAATTGTAGATAGGCGGTCTTAGTCACCCTACTCTTTGTGTCAATACATGTCGAAAGTATTATTACCGTTCGGCATGGGCATGTGCATATCCTTACTTGTCAAAACGATTACAGAAGGCGACATGTTGACAGCAGGTTCTCGTATATCCGACCTGAAGTACAAGCTGATGACCATTGAGCTTCTCAACCTAGCCAAGAATTACTACACCTACAGAGAACTCGCACAGATCATCGGGCTCCCCGAGACAGTTCTAAGCAGATACGTGAAGGGACATGTCTTACCCACGATAGACAGGGCGCAGAACATCAACCGAACCCTCCAGAAAATAATGCGGCTTGAAGGAGAAATTCAGCAAAGAATTCGTTTTGACGAATCTGGATATTTCGATAATACCAAACTTATTTCGGATACGCTTCTGCTTGAACGGGCGGTTCAACATGCTGTGAACGCTTTTGCTGGTATGCGTATTACGAAGATTCTTGCGGCGGCGGTTGACGGTATCCCTTTGGCTGCGCTGCTTGCACATAGGCTTGGCGTCGGCCTCATAATCGCTAAGAAAAACAGAGAGGTAGGCGTACGGGAGTTCATTGAGGAGGTCTACATACCCAGCAAGACCGCAATAATGATCAGCCTGTATGTCCCACGGGACGCATTTAGGAAAGGAGACTGCGTACTCATCGTGGATGATGTCATTGATAGCGGTGAAACCCAGATCGCATTAACCCGAATCGTTCAGAAAGCCAAAGCGGAAGTAACGGGCATGTATGCGCTCATCAGTATGGGTTCAGAGTGGAAGGGCAGAATCGAAGCCGTGACCCATTGCCCTGTAGAAATCGTTTTGCAGGTAGGCAAGAAACCACTACAAGAAGTCTGAATTAGATCCGGGCTTTCTAGCTCTGGAGCACAGGAATCTTAGATTCGACCATATCAGGCGTTATTACGCCCAAGTTCGTAATGAAGCCACTTACCAGCTCGACTGGTGTAAGGTCGAAGGCTGGGTTGAAGACCTGGACGCCCTGCGGTACGATCCGTTTTCCTCCGATATGAGTAACCTCCTGCGGGCTCCGCTCCTCAATCCTAACCTCTGAATCCTCGTTTTGAAGGTTGAAAGTTGAGGCAGGCGCAGCCACGTAGAATGGGATATGGTTTGCCTGCGCTGCCAGAGCGATCAGATAAGTTCCAACCTTGTTAGCGACGAATTTCCTAGTGATTCTATCTGCACCTACAATCACCTTGTGGACCATACCTGTCTTCATCACGTAGCCGACCGCTCCATCAACGATTAATGTAACTGGGATTCCATCACGAAGAAGTTCGTAGGTGGTTAGCTTGGCTCCCTGAAGCCGAGGGCGCGTCTCAGTAGCGACCACCCGAACCTTCTTGCCCTGTTGTATAGCCGTGCGAACCGGCGCAATGGCTGTGCCATAACTTACGGTTGCAAGTGTCCCAGTATTGCAGTGGGTAAGGATTTGTTCGCCGTCGCTAATTAGACTGGCCCCATACTCGCCGATTTTTCGGTTCGCCTCAACGTCTTCATCAGCCATCTTCCTAGCTTCCTCGACAATCAGCGAGGCTATCCCACTCGGTCCGCCAGCCGTAACTTGAGCCTTCCGAAGAATCCTGTCAATCGCCCAGAACAAATTCCAGGCGGTCGGGCGACTCTTCCGAAGAACTTCCGCCGCATTTTGAAGATCCTGCATGAAGTGCTCTCTGTTCTTTGCTCGGCTTGCATTGGCCGCTAGGGCTAGCCCCATGGCAGCTGCTACTCCGATCGCTGGCGCGCCACGCACAGTCATATCTTTGATGGCCTTTGCAACCTGCCTGTAGTCCTTGAGAGATACGTACGCAAACTTGTATGGCAGCCTTGTTTGGTCTATCATTCTCACTCGGCCGCTAACCCATTCAACGGTTCTCAGTTCGGACATTGGCTGCAAGTCGGAGATGCCTGCTAACGAGCAGGGTTAGACGCGTTGAATTACCTTTCCCCCCAAACCTGTGGATTGTTGTTGGCGGTTCGGTATTCGCAAGGTCGTTTTCTAGGGCCAACTCCGAAGAGAACACGTACAGCTTACAGGGCTCGTGAAGAAGGCCGAAATAGTCTGTTTCCTCTTCAAACTACCTGGTCACAAAAGCATTAAGGGATGGTGTCTCAGCGGACAGCCAAGTGCCGCTTGATGGAGAACAACACGAGCGCAACGCCTCAAGCCCCAGTGCAGACTCAGGAAAAACCACAGTTCACTCCATGGAACGCAACATCCGACAGGCGTTCGGTGTACATACCGTACAAGTCTGAACTCATGGAATTGAGGGACCGAGGCTTCGGCGACCTCAAGGGCAGGAAATTATTGCTTTCTCCCTACGAATCCTTCTACCTCGTAGAGAAACAGAAGATACGCGTGTTCAACAAGAATGCCGAAAAGGAATTGGAACTCCGAGACCTAGTAGAGACGTTTTCAGTTGGCAAACCGGAAATATGGATAAAGTACTTGGTTTACCGGGACCTACGGGACCGTGGGTACATAGTTCGTGAGTCCACCAAGGCTTTCGATTTTGATATTTACGGAAAAGGCCCACTCAGGCGGCTCATCTCGATCGTCTACGAAGGCGGCGAGGCTAGCCTCAGGAAATTGGGAAAACTGCTCCGATACTCCGACAGGGAGAAGAAGGAACTGATACTTGCAGTCGTTGACCGGCGAACGGACGTTGTATACTATACGTTGAGTTCGTTGAAAGTCTAGAATTTACGAGCGCTTATTGCGGCTGCTGAGCATTGCAGTGTGGACAGATAAGCGTCCCTGAGGGCAGTTGAGCACCACACTGTACGCAATATCGGGGCTGAGTGGGGGCTGCTCCGGGCGCTTGCGGTGGTGGCGGTAGTCCTTCCCTTGACGGGGGATGACGAACAGCGCCAGCTAAGACTCCACCCACGGCACCGGCAACCGAATTAGTTAGGAATATGGAAACGACTTCTAGCTGCAACTGCGACAGGGGTGGGGTCTTGCTGGACGGGATAGGTATCACTTCGAAGATTAGGAAGAGGTAGGAGACGCCGATGGAGAACGGTGTGCCAAGAATGCCTGCTAATGCTCCGGCCGCAGCTGCCTGACCGATCTTCCCGTGGAGAACATATGCTGCGACGACACCTCCAATCAAGGCTCCGATCGCCGTCGAGAACGGCAGATCACCTATGCTCAACACCGTAGCGAGCACGCCGCCTACAACGAGACCGCTCAACGTTGCGGCCCAAAGAGCCTTGCTCTTTGCAAGCAAAGTATTTCCACGTGCCTGAATTCGCGCTTTGCTATAAACCATTGCACCTTCAACGGTCAGTCTTCGACTCACAACATTATAGGAGAGGTTTCCGTAACTGCGAAGACGAACGTGTGAAGAGAATTGACCGCGAAAGTGTTCACGCTCCCGCGAGGAATGAGAGACACAGATCCCGAAGAGATGAATCGAAGGCTATGGTTGTGTGATAAGATTCGCGATGTTGTCCGCAGATACGGATTCCAGATGGTCGAGCCTACAACGATTGAAAACCTTAGAACGCTAGAAGCGAAAAGTGGACCAGCCATTCGCAATCAGATCTACTGGTTCAAGGATAAAGCTGGGAGAAGCCTTGGCCTACGCTTTGATCTCACCGTTGGCCTAGCACGGATGGTCGCCGGCCGCTCCGATTTGCCCGAGCCCATCAAGTTCGCCACAATCGGAGGAAACTGGCGCTATGACGAGCCTCAATACGGAAGGTATCGTTACTTCACCCAGTGGGACATCGAAATCTTCGGTTCCGAGAGTCCCTTGGCCGATGCCGAGGTGATCTGTGTTGGGGCGGATATTCTGAGCGACGTGGGGTTGAAGGACTTCGTCATCAGAATAAGCAACCGAAAGCTCACGGAAGCCTATCTCAAGCAGCTGGGTATTCGCTCGGACGAGAAACTCAATCAGAGCCTCAGAATCATTGATAAGATCAGGAAAGTGAGCCGCCAACAGCTTGAAGAGGAATTCGAAGCGATCAAAATCAGAGAAAGAGCGAGGGAAGAAATTTTCTCTTTAATCTCATTGAATGGCGCACCTGAAAGTGTTCTTGGGAAGCTGGATGGCTTCGGCTTCAAAGCAGGGGGTTCGAGGAAGGGGTTGGAGGAGTTGAGAATTCTCGCGGACGCGCTGGCATCATTTGGGCGTTTGGGGAGCTGTGTCTATGACCTGAGTATCGTGCGCGGCATCGGTTACTATGACGGAATTGTCTTCGAAGCTTTCGACAAGGGTGAGGAGGACGTTGGCTCAATCTTCGGGGGAGGAAGGTATGATCGGCTATGCAAGATCTACGGAAAGCGCGACATACCTGCAACAGGTGTGGCGGGTGGAATTGAGCGCCTCATGATTTCCCTGGAACGAGCTAACTTGTTTCCGAAAAGCAGGTTTGGCGCCAAAGTCTTCATTGCGACGGTTCAGGAGAACAATAAGCCGGAAGCTAGCAAGCTTGCCCAGAAGCTTCGAGACAATGGTGTCGCAACAGAGATTGACTTGAAGGGGCGACCTTTAGGAAAACAGTTAGAGTACGCGGACGCCACTCAGATTCCGTACTTGGTAGTGCTCGGTCCGCAAGAACTTCAGTCCCGAATGGTCAAAATCAGGGAAATGGCTACTCGGAATGAAATTGAAATCTCGTTCGATGGCCTCGTCGCAAAACTTCAGTCGTTGAATTAGTCGCCACCAATGAAGACTTCTTTTTCATGGGATTGGAGGATTGCAGTTAGAGTAGCCCGCTCACCGACCAAGTCACGCATGGAAACCACACCCACCAGCCCCCCTTGATCGTCAACTACGACCACATGCCTTATTCGGTGTTTGTTCATCGCTTTGGCAGCCTCTGCCACTTCTGAACTCGCCTTTACGGTGATAACCTGCTTGGTGCTCACTTCGTCAACTGGTGCGTTCAATCTCCCGCCCGACGCTATTGTCTTTATGATATCTCTCTCCGAGATGACCCCGGCGGGTTTCGTCTTGTCCATGGCGTCGCAGATAACCAAGAGGCCCATGTTGTTTTCAACCATGAGCCTAGCTGCATCAAGTACCGTTTTGCCAGATGAGATTGTGATCAGGGGCCGTTGCACGATGTCTCCTACATTCATGGTTGCCTAATCCTCCACTCTCCCTGGCCTAGAATCTAGCGGGATGTACGGTCGTCCTGTTTTTCCTACGTAAAGGGCCTTAGGTCGAATCAGCCTGTTAGCTTCCAGGTATTCGATCGAGTGCGCGGTCCATCCAGCGATTCTGCTCATCGCAAAAATCGGCGTGAACAGATCCGTAGGGATCCCCAACATGTGGAAGACGACGCCTGAGTATGAGTCAACATTCGGAAAGATGGGCAATCCTGCAAGGTGCTCTCGCGCGCTCGTCTCAATCGCGACGGCAGTTTCAAACAACTTCGCCTGACCCTTTTTAGATGCAAGTTCTCCCGCAAGTTTCTTGAGAATCACGTATCTAGGATCCCAAGTCTTGTACACTCGGTGACCGAAGCCCATGATCTTTTTCTTTTGGGCCAGGGCTTCGACAACGTAACTCTCCGCTTTAGACGGCTCACCCACCTCCATAACCGTCTGCAGCGCCGCTTCGTTTGCGCCACCATGGAGTGGCCCTCTCAATGTTCCAATTCCGGAGGTGATTATGGAATACATATCGGCCAAAGTTGAGGCCGTTACGGTGCAAGAGAAAGTTGACGCGTTCATTTCGTGTTCCGCATGAAGAATCAGGGCGACGTCCATGACATGGGCGTCGTATGGATCGGGTTCTTCGCCGGTTAGCATGTATAGGAAATCTGCTGCGTGGCTTAGGCCAGGTCTCGGGGGAACAGGTTCCTTCCGGTTTCTGATCCTGTCGAACGCTGTAATTATCGTTGGCGTTTTGGCTAAGATTCTGAGAGCTTCGTCGATTCGTGTTTCGATACTGTCCGTCATGGGCTGAGGGTCGTAAAGGCCGAGGCCTGAAACTGCTGTTCGTAAAGCGTCCATCGGATCGCTTTTGGTTGGAAATAAGCGAACTAGTTGCAAGATGTTACGCTCGAGGGACCGGTAGGATTCGATTCGCCGTTTGAATTCGTTCAACTGGGATTTCGTTGGTAGCCAGCCGTATGTGAGAAGGTAGACTGTTTCTTCGAAGCTCGCGTGTTCGGTGAGATCTTCGATGCTATAGCCCCGATAGAAAAGTTTGCTTGCTTCCCCGTCGATAAAACAAATCCTACTCTCTTTCACGTATACGTTGTCAAGCCCTTTGTGGATGACAACCGGCTCTTTGACGGCCGACAATCTTACCTGAAGCTGCATCTACCTAGTTGTTTATACAAATTGCTCAGAAATGGGGAATTAAACCGGAATCCACGGAATTGGTGCATCCGAAGTTAAGTGATTGTTACTCCGCCATCTCCCGAGAACCAGAAAGGCGGACTGTAGCTCACATCGAGCGGATCTTTGGGCTGAGCCCTGCTGAAAGGCGCGACAGTGTTGTAAACGGACTGGAGAACCGTATTTCCGCTTGCCAGGTTGGATAACAGTGCGCTAGTCAAATCGTCAATCAGTCCGAAAGTGAGGGTAATTCTTCCGTTGCAAGAGATGGCGGCCTTGGCGCCTGCGTTGGTGAAATAGTTGGCAAATATGATTGAATCAGATGAAATTAGAATCATCAATCTGACGTTCCTTAAAGAGCCCAAGGAGAAGTGTTTACTGAAGAATTCAATGCTTATCCCAAGGATTCCAGCATTGCCATTAACCCAACCCTGAGCGAAGTCTGCTGCGTATTTTTGTCGCGCAGCCGAACTGACTGTTTCCCCTACGTACCAGTAGGTGGCGTGATGGAAGGTGTATTTGTTCGTGCGCCAGATTATCACATCATAATTGTTTAGTTGTGTTACGAGGAAATCGAGTGTCACAGCCTTGTCAGCGAGGAAGGTTACCTGATATCCGGCGTGTGCCAATTCATATTTCATCCACATACCATAATATCCCAATGGAGCCAGTTGCTCGAGCGAGGAAAGTATCACAGCCTTTCGTTGTTGTGCGTGGACCGGGGTAATCGTTGTGAGTGGGAACGAAACCAAGACGATTATGATGGCGGCTAGTAATATTCGTCGCAAATTCTTGCACCGATGCGGGTGCGAAGGATTCCGGGAAATAAAGAGTATGTTCGCTAGCTGACAAATGCAAGTAAAAAATCCGATGCCAATTTGTCAGAAGTTATTTCAAGATTACAATGAGCCCATAGACGCGGATACTACAATGTGGGTGTTTCGTTTTCGCCTTACAAGCATTTTTTGATGCAGAGTCCTCAATGCGTCAACAACGGTTTCTCGCAGACGCCTTCTCTTGAAAGAAATGTGAAGCTTACTTGCTGAGCCGAATGAGCAGCACGCCAATGGCTACTAGAATGCTCCCTCGAAAAACCGTGTCCCATGCCAGGTTGAATGGCCCAAAACGCCAGTAAGAAGCGCCGTATGCGTTTCCCAAGTAGACCCCGCCTAATGTGCAGACTATTGCACCCACGTATTTCATGAACTTCGAGATCAACGCCATTCTAGTTTGGAGATGCTATGGCGATGTACATTTGTGTTAATGGGTTGGGCTCCATTGTGGTGAAACATTAATATACATAAAACGGTACACTGCTGTTTCGGCGCCCGACATGTCCTTCGCTCTCAGAACGCAACCCCCCAGCTCGGACATAGAAACGCGGTCAGCAACATTCCCTGCTCTTCTTCAGCTTGCCCGACCTTTACTTGATTACAGCATTATCATCGCTATCATCAAAGGAGATGTCGGGGCAATCAACATACTCAAAGACGCGATAGGTCTTTCGAAAGACCTTTCCATCATCCAACTCCTCCTTGCGCTAGGGCCAACCACGCCACTATCCCTACAACCACCACCAGGAACGAGGATATTGTGGGCAACGTTTACTGACGGACAAAACCTGTTGAACGGCCCCCGACTGACCATAGTGCCACCAAACCACCTAACAGACCTCAGCCTAAACCTCGAAAAACTCTCCAAGACAAGAACCGGCCGTATTCCGTTAATCCTCGGAGACTTCCTTGACAACGTGCTCTCCGTCTCTTCCGCCCCAGCAGGACTCTACTCGTTCCTCTGCAAACTCTTCACCAGAATTCGAACAAATGGGCAGACTGCGTTCTTCCTAGCGACAGAGGACATGCACGACACAAAGCAGACTGCCATACTGAAAAGGTTCGCTGACGTTGTCATCGAATATCGAGCAATCCAGGACGTAGCTAACCACAGGCTGGAAGCACGCATCCTCGACCACGTACAAAACCACTACTCCATATGGGACAGCATCGAAAGCTCAGACAACGAATATGAAGGCCGACCATCCCTTGGCAACCGGGTCCCAAAGATCGGGCGCCAGCACAGCCTCCTCGTTCACCAACCCGTCCAGTTAGGTTTCTAGCCGTTCGCCATTTCGGCCTAATTTCTCGAACGCGCTGTTCCATTCCCTAGACTTTACTCATACCAAGCGAAATGACTGCTCGGATGAGTGTTGCCTTGAGTGCCGAAGCTGGTATCGGAAGTCGGAGGGAGTTCCTGCTCTACTGGGCCGGGTTCCTTATCCTAGTCCTAGGCGCAGTATCTATCCTAATGACATTCTCCGGCCTTTTGGTCGATGTACTGAGCTACAGCTGCTGGTACCCAGTAGTCTCGCCGCTCTTTGGGATTAATGAACCACCGAAACCAACGCAGATTGTGGACGTGCCATTCTACTGCGTGAGCCCTGCGGTTGCAGTCGTGAGATTCGTCTTCAATCTTCTGGCCGGACTAATTGT
>JAHFFU010000182.1 GCA_023247835.1 Candidatus Bathyarchaeota archaeon | reverse complement strand
CTCCGCACTCGAAGCAGAGCAAATCAACAGTCATGTTGCCAAGGCTATACCGAAGCCTCGCTATCGTATCCCGCTCCACGGTTTCGGGGGCAATCAGTTCGGGCACGTCGACGTGCTTGTTGAGAAGGTGAAAACCTAACGGCGTGGGTTTCTCAACGGCTCTGAACAACGCAACTTCCATCTCGCCTTCTTTGATCATCCGATAGATTTCTCGAACGCGCGGGTAATCTACGTGAAGCATCAAGGCTTCGCGAATTGTTTCATCATAAATTGGCGTCATCCTGAACCGTAGGCCTAACTCCTTCAGGCTCTCGCCGGAGAACATCACCCCACGCCTCAAGGCTCCGAAGCGTTCGGCTATGAATTTCATGTAATAACCGAAAGGAAAGTGCCGGTGCAATACGCCCTTGAATATGCCTTCCAAAACGCCGGCATCAATTCCGAAAACTGTCGACCGGGTCTCCTCCAATGAAAGGTCGTCAGTGGTATTGGTCAATTCTAGCAGGATGCGGTAGCCATCCGACCACCACTGCCTAACCATGCCTTTCCTGGAGAATAGCTCCTCGCAAACCTCGCCCAACGTATCGTTCACGGTTTCCCCGAAGGAAGCGTGAATTATCAGGAACCTATCGAAGGCTTCCAAAACGATACGTTTGTCCGTTGGGACCGCTGCGCCCATTCTTCTATGGTCGTCAATCTCCTCGACGACCTTGCGTATGGCGAAACGTTCTGTCGGCCACCTACCATTGAGCTGGGCCACCAGGGACGACGGTGTACTGGTCTCAAGTGATTGCGCAACCTCTGAGCGTAGTTGGCCGACTTTCTGGGCCAACTCGAATGGGACAGGTAGCATTTCTCCGTCCCAGCCTGGGACAGCTGCGGTTGGGTCTTCGACGGGCGTTACGTACACGCGTGCGTCATCGGAGATATGCTCGATCTGCCAAACCTTACCTTTCACGATGAAATGCAGCCCCAACCTAGCCTTGACCATCATGAATTCCTCACCTAGAATTCCGACGGCCTGCTGGGTGGAAACGTCTATGACCTGGTACCGTCTCTCGTCGGGGATCATTGAGAGATTTTCAAAATAGTATTGGCGAGTTCTACTCCCCCGAAATAGAAGGCCCCCATCGTTCCTGAGGTAACGCATCTTCTCGATGAAGGCCACCACCTTATCGAACTCTTCCTTAGACAAGTCTCGGTATGCATACGTTCGCCGTATCAGTGCAAACGCTTCATCAGCCTTGACGCTCTCTTCCGATTCGAGGACGATGCCGGCTATTTGGTGTGCTAGTACGTCGAGTGATTTCTCATGAATTCTTACCGGCTCAATCGATTTCTCTTGGGCTTTCTGAACCGCGGCTACTGACTCGAGTATATCTTCTGTCGACACAGCCATAATAGCGCCTTCAGAGACTCGGTCCAATCTGTGGCCTGATCGTCCCACTCGCTGGATGAGGCTTGACACTTGCCTAGGTGACATGTATTGAACTGTCAAGTCCACATTTCCAATGTCAATCCCGAGTTCAAGTGTTGAAGTGCAGACCAGTGCTTTGATTTTGCCGTTCTTGAAATCGTTCTCAACCCGCACTCTTTCTTCCCTCGGAAGGGAGCCGTGGTGGACGGCCACGCTGCGTTTGAGTTGATGAAACTTTGAACCGAGGGTTTCCGCGTTGGTGCGGCTGTTCACGAATATTAGAGTAGAATCGTGATTCTCGACTAGTTCCCAGATCCTATTCAGGCGGGCCGCTGCTTCTGGCGCGGTGTACAGGCTTTGTGCAACTACGTTGTCTTCGTCGGTTGGGTGTGGGAATTCAACGAAATACTTTGCCTCTTTCGGTGGTAAGACTTGAACGACTTCACAAGCTCTGTCACCCGCTATGAAGGCCGCAATTTCTTCGGGGTTGCCAATAGTTGCGGAGAGCCCTATTCTCTGGAACTCTCGGTCCGTTATCCTTCGGAGCCTCTCAAGCCCAACCGTCAACTGAACGCCGCGCCTATCTCCGGCTAGCTCATGAACCTCATCGATGACAATCCACCGAACGTGGCGCAGGTGAGATCGCATCCGCCTGCCAGGGAGAATGGCTTGTAGCGTCTCGGGGGTTGTAACCAAGAAATCTGGTGGCTTGATTGCCTGTCTACGCCTGTCCTTCTGCGGTGTATCTCCATGTCGTACCTCAACTGTGAATCCGAGTTTCGAGCGCCAGAAGTCAAGGCGCTTCAGTAGGTCTCGGTTCAATGCCCGTAGCGGCGTGATGTAGATTATCGAGATCCCTTGTCGCTTCTCAGCTTTGGTGAGCTGGTCTAAGATCGGGAGCAGAACTGCTTCGGTCTTTCCCGAACCAGTGGGCGCAATAAGGAGAACATTCATGCCGCCCATGATCTTTGGTATGGCAACCGATTGTGGAGGCGTTGGTGTTTTGAATCCAGACTCAGCTAGGGCCTCCTGGATTGTTTTGGAGAGGTTTGCGAAGACTTGTTGCGACAGGTTGCCAACCAACCCTCAAACTGAGCCGTATCTCATAGAATTGTGGGACTCAAAAACATTGGAGGAAGCTAAATGCCAGACTCGTAACCCCCGGAACTGTGCCCTTTTTAAATCGAAATAATCGCTACTATCTCTCGGTGGTTTCAGGTATGTATGAGTACAATGGTGTCAAACTGACATGGTTAGGCCACGACGGTTTCAGAATTCAGGATGGTCAGGTCGTATACATCGACCCATACCAGATCGAAGGCGGGCCCAAGGCTGATATCGTTCTTGTGAGCCACGAGCATTCCGACCATTGCAGCCTAGATGACCTGAAGAAAATCGTCGGCCCTAACACAACAATCGTTGCGCATATCCAATCTAAGAGTGAGTTGTCCAAACTGAAGGTGAAAGAGATCAAGATCATGAGACTGGGCGACAAGATCAATCTCGGTGATATTGGAATCGAAGCCGTTCCGGCGTACAACGTGAACAAGTTTAGGGAACCTGGCAAAGTCTTTCATCCAAAAGAGGATGGGAAGCTTGGTTATGTCCTAACCGTGAAGGGATTTCGCATCTACCACGCAGGCGATACAGACCATATTCCTGAAATGAAGAACATACGAGCTGACATCGCCCTGCTTCCAGTTTCCGGCACATATGTGATGACTGCACAAGAAGCGGCTGAAGCTGTAGCGGCAATTAACCCCAAGGTCGTCATTCCGATGCATTACGGCGCAATAGTCGGAAGCCGCAAGGACGCAGAGACTCTCCAAACGCTCGTGAAGTGCGAAGTCAAAATACTCGACAAAGAACGCTGACTCTTCAGGCTCGAAAGGTCCTGTTACATGAGTCTTCTGACTTCAGCGATTAGGGCGGAACTTGAAGCGGACTACCGGAGGGCCGTCGGGTATTATCGCAGACTTGCCAGTCAAGGGTCCCCCCTAGACCGGAT
>JAHFFU010000022.1 GCA_023247835.1 Candidatus Bathyarchaeota archaeon | reverse complement strand
GTAAATTGGTGGGGATTGCGAATTACCAGTTCGGAGCGGGGGTAGGTTCTGCCCTGTTCAATAAGCACGTACGTATTGAATGCTCGAAGCGGACTGGAAGGATCAGGCACATCTATCGAGGGAGCCAGTTGGTCGCAACCCTTAGGCCAACTGACGGTTACCTCGCACTTACCCCTAGCGGCGCGAATATCTTACTGTCAAAAATCAGAAAGCCGCCCAACATAGTCGCAGTTCAAACCGACGTTTCCGTTTTTGTGAAAGAAGGTGGGGATGTTTTCGCGAAACATGTTGTTCGGGCCGACGTCAACCTAAGGTCGGCGGAAGAGGTTATCGTGACCGACGAGCAAGGGGTGCTACTCGGAGTTGGGAAGGCCGTACTAAGCGGCCCTGAAATGCTCCACTTCAAGAAGGGAGTTGCGGTGAACCTTCGAGGAGGGGTTCAGAAGTCCGCCAATGCTACGGACGGCTAGTGAGTTTCAGTCTACGCTTATTTCGTCTAGAGAGTCCGTATCGAACGACGACAGCTACCGCAACCGGAATAGCAATCGCCAACTCCCACCCGATAATATCGGCGATGCTGGGAGGCCCGGGTACGGGCCGCCACAGCGCGATAATTTCCTTACTTGAATCCATCCTTATCTCAACGGTTTGTGAATCTGAACTTATCGAGCCCGTCCAACCCTTAAACTGATATCCTGCTCTCACCGCTGGTACAACGCTCGCTGTTGCAGTTGAATTTGCGTGGTACCACCCGGCTCCGGTAGCATAACCAAAAGCCGACTTCACTTGAAGGAGAAATTCTAGTTGGTAGCGGAACCTCTTCACCCCCCCAGACGAGAAAGTCCAAGGGTTAGCAGTTAGCCTGTACCTCGTTCCAGGTCCAACCTGGATTGTTGGAGATAGTTCTATCGTGTGGTTTCCACCGCTTTGAAACTCGAGGTTGATGACTCGTGTTTGGTTAAGTGTGACCTTCAGAACTTTCTGGCTGTCGAGGGTAAAGTTCGTCGTGAGGGGCCTTCCTGTCGACTCAACTTCTACTCTGACCGCGTAGAGTTTTGTAGCATCAAGTGTCGAGTTCAAAGCATTTACTTTTCCCCATCCCCAGAGCGGCGAACCAGTACGTTTGTTTATCGTTCCCGTGAATCTGTCCTGTCTAGCGTCTTCAGTCAAAATGCTTCTTATTTCATTCGGACTAAGGTAGTGGTTCATCTGAAGCATTAACGCTATGACGCCTACGACATGTGTCGCTGAGAAACTTGTCCCGCGCCAGATTTGGTGATAATTGTCGGGGTCTGAATGTCTTTCTGGAGCGTTGGACGCTCTTGCTGCAGCGATGTTCACGCCTGGTGCAACGATATCCGGCTTCGTTCTCCCATCTCTTGTAGGGCCCATCCCACTATAGTGAGTTACATTCCCCACTCCGGATGCTTCAAGAACCCACCACACTCCGCGTTTGCCGATAGACGTTGTGTAATCTATGCAACTGTTGCATCCGGACCTCCAGAAATACTTGGTCATGTAGTCTCCCACCGTTATGACGCCTTTTGCTGTTCCGGGAAAGTCGATTGTATCGGAGGGGTCGATTTTGTAGAGACCCGCAAAAGTGGCTTCCGGGTTGGCAGCAAATTGCCCTGGTTCTGTCCAAGCATCCCACTTGCCATCCTCAACGGTAATCGCAGTTAAAGTGAAAGTCCAACGGAGAGGACTCGTCGAGGTGATATTGATCCACCATTCTTTACCTGTGGGGCGTTGGTCGGGAAGTATTATGACATTTCCGTCTGGCGTATTGACACCAGATTCAGGTGTCGGGCCAGAAACATTAACGCCATCCGGTGTTCTGACCGAAATTCCGATAACATCATTTACCGAGTACCAAAGGTCGACGTATTGGTTCTGCGCTTTGTCAGCGAACCAAGGCACAGTCACGGACTGGCCGGGTGAGAGCATGCCGCTGACATGCAGGTTCGCGTTCCTGGAATTCCCGGCGGCGACCACTATAGGTACGCCGTCGGCGGCAAGGTCCGTTAAGGCAAGTTCCAAAGCTTCTGTTCCGTCATGCGACCCTAAGCTATCTCCGAAACTATCATTGATTACAAATGGGAGTCCGAGTTGCCGAGCTTTTCTTGCAATGTAATTGATCCCATCCAGAATGTGATCGTCACTTCCATCTTTGAGCTTAACCGGAATGATCAGGGCGCCGGGGGCGACTCCCGTATAGGGCGGATTGGCTTGGACGCGTCCGATTATGGCCGGTCTCGCTACGTTCGTGGCCTTCACGCGAATCCAGTACTGGCTTGCGGCCCCGGCTACCGCATCAGTTTTCCAACTGCCGGGCGGTGTGAAGAAGACAGTTCCGGTTCGAACTAGACCCGCAGTCTGGTTAGACTCGACCACGAGGGGGCCCCAGCTACCCGAGCCTTGTGAGTACTCCCACGTGAAATTCCCATACTCACCCGCAGATTGCACTTCAAAGAATACTTGGTTGAATCTCTCAGACCTTCCGAAGTAACGGTAGTCCGATGTGCTAGCCAACAGCGTAAAGTTAGTGTTGGTATCTCGGCACTGCTGCGTGTCGTCGTGCCATCTTGTTCCGTCGTACCGGAGGCAGCTTTGAAAGAGCCTACCCGCCTGTCCGCTGCTTGTGGCTACACTCGCAACTGCAGTTCCGTGGCCTGGGTCAAACCCGTTCGTTTCACCATCGATTTCGCTACAAGCCCCTGCATTAATCTCCGTCAAAACGCACTCGTTTCCATAATCGAATCCCTGAGGCGTTTTACCATTGACAGATTGATCCCACAGGTAGAGTATCTTGCTAGTGCCATTCTTGAAGAAGAAATCACCATGAGAGTAATCAATTCCGGTATCAACTATCCCCACCACAACTCCTGTCCCATTCACTGAATTGCCGTCGGCGTCCCGAATCGTGCCCCACACTTTGTCTGCGAGTATCTCCGGGACGCTTGTGTCCAAACGTCTACTCAGTGGCCTCGGATTCGACACGCGACTAACAAAATCAAGGGAAGCAACTTGGGGAAGCAGGCTAAGTGGTAAATGCATAGTCGCCACATGACCCGTGAAAGTTCCCAACTTTCCTAGCTCGGAGAGTTCTCGGATTTGTTCCGAGGAGGGCACGTCGGAGAAGACTAGTAATACCCTTACTTGAGCCTGGCTCTTAGGGGAGGCTTCGGCAAGAAAACTGCGTAGAGCTGGATCCGCTTTCCAGCGTAGCATTACTTGGCGGTCAAAAAAGAACGGGGCACCAACAGTCTGGACCAACGGCGAAACTACCGCCAGCGATAGAACGCCGATCAAAAGGAGCTTCTGTAAGTTTCTACGCGAACTCAATTAGCTATAGCATCCTTCTGTGAATGCAGGTCGCCACGGTGAAGTAATTTTTAGTGCGGTACGGAACACCGTGTATATAAGCATCTTCAAGACTGTTCGAAGCACCAGCCGCTAATTTTTCGAAGTTGTTGTGTGCCGTTCGCATGACTGGCCTAGTGAACATTTTTCCTGGAACGGGCTTTTGACCTACATCTTCAAACAGGAGTTGCTCATAGGTGCTCAACGGGGGAAATGCACCCTTGGCTCAAGTAATTCTCGACGGTTCCTCACTAACGATAGAAGACTTGGTGGAAGTCGCCAGGAGTCGATCACAAGTCGACCTCTCGAAAGAATCCGTCGAGAGAATTGAGAGGTCACGTACAGTTCTTGAGCGTTTGGCTCGTGAAGGGAAGACGATTTACGGTGTTACCACTGGCTTCGGGGCATTGAGCAATACAAGAATCACCCTCGACCAAGCATCTCAACTTCAGACCAATCTCTTGAGAAGCCATGCTTGCGGCGTCGGGGAGAAGCTTTCAAGCGATACTGTTCGCGCGTTGATGCTTCTACGTTTGAACACCCTCGCAAAGGGATTTTCCGGAGTAAGGCTCGTAGTACCACGTTTGATTCAGGCCTTCCTTAACCAAGGAATCCACCCCCAGATTCCGTCCAGAGGATCCGTGGGGGCCAGCGGAGACCTCGCGCCTCTTTCACACATGGCGTTGGCCTTGATGGGGGAAGGTAGCGTAGAATTCAACGGCAAACTGATTGCAGCTTCAGAAGCCATCCAGAAAGCTGGGCTTTCACCTCTAACTGTAACCATGAAGGAGGGCTTGGCGTTGAACAATGGGACACAAATGTCCACAGCCGTCGCGGCACTTGTGGTTCATGACGCGGAACAGTTGCTTAAAACAGCGGAGGTTGCGACAGCTGTTTCACTTGAGGCACTACGTGCTTTCGCACAAGCTTTCGACCCGAGAATTCATGAGGTTAGGCCCTTTAAGGGCCAGGTAGACTCAGCGCACAACATTCGGTCATTGGTTGAGGGAAGCAAACTCGTTAAGGAAAGTGTAACGGGGGAGCATGAATCCGCCCAGGACGCTTATTCCCTCAGATGTAGCCCTCAAGTTATGGGTGCTGCTAGGGAAGCTGTTGCTTTCGCTCGAAGGTTGGTCGCGATTGAAATGAACTCTGCCACCGACAACCCTCTAATCTTCGCTGATAGTTCAGACGTATTGTCAGGTGGGAACTTCCACGGCCAAACTGTGGGTATGGCCATGGATGTTGTTTCAATAGGATTATCGATGGTCGCGAATATTTCTGAGAGGCGAACTTACAGGTTACTTGATTCACACCTGAGCAATGGCCTTCCTGCATTCTTGGTTGCAGCGAAGGAGGCGAGCGGACTTCATTCTGGCCTCATGGCCGTCCAATATACCGCGGCCGCGCTCGCTTCCGAGAACAAGGTTCTAGCCCATCCTGCAACTGTTGACACGATACCGACGTCGGGTGGCATGGAAGATTTCGTGAGCATGAGCCCGGCCGCAGGACTTAAGGCGAGAGCGATTTTGGAAAACACACGGCGGGTGATTGCTATAGAGCTGATTTGCGCTATGCAGGCCGTTGACCTTCGCGAACCGGACAAATGCGGTAGAGGAGCGAGAGCCGCATACGAGAAGGTCCGTGAGAAAGTTTCTATGGTACGAGAGGACCGCCCGCTAGCGGGCGACATTGAAGAAGTTACCAAGATGATTTCTGATGGCAGCCTACTCGAGGCTGTTCAGTCTTCCGTCGGCTCGCTCAAGTGATTCCCGATATTCTTATTGTACTCGGCTAGGCAAGTTTCAGTGTTGAGGGAAATTGGCGTATAAGGCGATGAAGGCGGCCCGCGGCGTCCCAAGTGGGCGTGACGCTATGCGGATGATGCAGAAGATGGGAATGAAAGTTGATGAGGTTCCAGCGGTCTCTCAAGTCATCATAAAGACATCCGCTAAGGACATTGTGATTGAGGAACCCAACGTAACCCTAGTCACCATCCAGGGCCAGGCGATGTACCAGATAGCGGGCGGGCGGGTGTCAGAGGCGATGCCTCAAGCATTGGCTCAGAATGCGCCTCCTGAATCGGACGTCCAGCTGGTGGCTCAACAAACTGGAAAGTCCCCTGAAGAGGCGAGAAAGGCTCTTGCGGAAGCCGGCGGGGACCTCGCGAAGGCCATACTGATCCTAAAAGGGCAATCGAGCTAGGCCGCAATTATCGGGGCTTCGGCCGCTTCAACTCTAGCCATTCTACTCTTTATGCGTTTCAATCTGAAGAAATCTTCGCGTTCCGCTTCTTCCAAATGCATCTCGATGTAGCGTATCGTTCCTAGCAACCGCGGTATGACTACGTACTCTAATGAATTGACTCGTCTCTTTGTAGCCGCGATCGCCTCAGCCAGTTTCTTGACTGCGGCTTCAGCGCTTGAGAGCTCTGCAATCGCTTTGATGGCCTCCGCCATCTTCAGGGTAGCTTCATCGAGTCTTATCGAAGTGTCGTAGACATTGTACGGGAAACCGCTCAGAGGTTTCACGTTCACTTGGATGTATGGTATTGTCACGCCGATTATATTTCTCGTCTTTGTTTCGATTGTAAACCTATCCTCAACGCCTACGGAAGTTTGCTCAAGTTTCACGTAGCCCATGGACATTTGTGCTTCAACAAAATTGTCGTAGGCCTGAGCCAGCAGGTCCTGCGCCTTCGTTCTTAGGGCGGATATTTCGCGGACGAATTGGAAGAATTCAATCATAAGGGCGTCGAGTTTCTCTCTGAGTAGATCGCGACCTCTTTCTGCAATTTTTCGTCTCTTCCGCAGAGTGAGCAGTTCCATGCGGGTTGGGTGAACGCCGGCTAACAGTTCAGGCATTTACTTTCCTGTCCCGGCGCGGTACTTTGGGTGGAATTGCTTGATTGTCGCAGGGTCAACGCGTTTGAGTTCACTTTCAGGGATCGCCGCTAGGAGGTTCCACCCTATATCGAGCGATTTCTCAATGTCACGGTTCTCGTATTCCCCTTGCCCGATGAAACGTCTCTCGAATTCATCAGCAAATTTCAAGTAGATTTTGTCTCTAGCCGAGAGAGCTTCTTCCCCGACAACGGCCACTAGGTCTCTGAAGGCTCTGCCTTCAGCGTATGCGTAGTAGAGTTGATCCGAGACTTCCCTGTGGTCCTGTCGAGTCCTTTCTTTTCCGATCCCTTCACGCATGAGCCGGGAGAGGGATGGGGATACATCGATTGGGGGATAGATGCCTTTTCTGTGCAACCCCCTGTCAACGATCAATTGACCTTCAGTTATGTAGCCAGTCAGGTTCGGGATGGGATGTGTAATATCGTCGTGGGGCATGGTGAGGATTGGCATTTGGGTTATCGAGCCCTTCGCATCGCGGATTCTTCCGGCCCGTTCGTAGATCGTCGAAAGGTCAGTGTACAAGTAGCCGGGGTATCCTCTTCTTCCTGGGACTTCTTCACGGGCCGCTGAGATTTCCCGTAAGGCCTCAGCGTAGTTCGTCATGTCGGTTAGGATGACGAGCACATGCATATCCAGTTTGAAGGCGAAATACTCTGCTGCGGTCAAGGCCATACGCGGGGTGAGAATTCTTTCTATTGCTGGGTCGTCGGCTAGGTTGATGAACATGGTGACGTGCTCAAAGGCGCCCTGTCTTTCGAAGTCTTCGCGGAAAAACCTCGCTTCGTCCGCCGTTATTCCGATCGCAGCAAACACAGTAGAGAATGGTTCACCTGTGCCTCGAACCCTCGCCTGCCTGGCCACCTGAGCAGCGACGCGGTTGTGCGGGAGTCCAGCGCCCGAAAACAGAGGGAGTTTCTGTCCCCTGACGAGGGTGTTCATCCCGTCGATGGCTGAAACTCCGGTTTGAATGAATTCGCGGGGGTATGTCCTAGCGTAGGGGTTGATGGGTGCGCCGTGTACGTCCCAGTAGTCTTCTGGGATGATGCGGGGGCCACCGTCGATCGGGTTGCCGCTTCCGTCCAGAACTCTGCCAAGCAGGTCGCTGGAAACGGGGAGTTTGACTGTCTCTCCCAGGAAGCGGACGCTTGTGGAAGGAATGTCAAGTCCGGACGTTCCTTCGAAGACTTGCACGACCGCCATGTCGCTGCGGACTTCGAGAACTTGGCCACGCCTTTCTTCCCCTGTGGGTGTACGGATTCTTACCAGTTCACCAAAGCCCACACCCTTCACGTTCTTAACGAAGAGAAGTGGGCCTGAAATCTCGTTGACTGTAGAATATTCGCGGACAACCACAGACATTATTGGAGCCTCATTCGGCGAGGATTTCTCTGCTTAGCTTCTCGAATTCACGGTCGATTTTGATTGACAGGTCTTTGGCAAATGTCTCAAAGGTTTCTGATGGTTGAATTTTGGCTCTTGCGATGTCTTCTTTGGCTGGGACTTCTAGGGCTCGTTGAAGTGGGACGCCCTTCGCTGTGGAGGCCTTCATCTTCTCATAGAACTTCATGATGAGTGACATCAACTGGTATGTCTTCTCGGGCGAGCAGTAACTGTCTACAGGGTGGAGGGCGCTTTGAATCAGGAAATCTTCCTTAATCATGCGCGCCGCCTCGAGGACTACTCGCTGGCTTTCAGAGAGAGCGTCTGGCCCGACGAGCATTACAATCTCCCGAAGTTCCTCATCCCTCTGGAGCAGCGCCATGGCGTCCTTTCGAAGCGTCGACCATTCAGGACCAATATGGGTCCCATACCAGTTTTCAAGGGAGTCTAAGTACAAGGAGTAACTGGTTAACCAGTCGATGGCGGGGAAGTGCCTGCGCTCAGCCAATGGTTTGCTCAGCGCCCAGAACACCTTCACGATCCTGAGCGTATTCTGAGTGACGGGCTCTGAAAAGTCGCCTCCGGATGGAGATACCGCGCCGACGACGGAGACAGAGCCGAGCTTGTTCGGCTCGCTACCGATTACTTTGACTCTACCCGCCCTCTCATATATCTGCGCCAATCTCGACGCCAAGTACGCAGGGTAACCCTCCTCACCGGGCATTTCCTCTAGCCGGCCGGAGACTTCGCGTAAGGCTTCAGCCCAACGTGACGTGGAATCAGCCATCAATGCCACATCGTAACCCATGTCCCTGAAGTATTCTGCTAAGGTTACGCCGGTGTACATGCTGGCTTCGCGGGCGGCGATGGGCATGTTAGACGTGTTCGCTACGAGGATCGTTCGCTCCATCAATGGCTGGCCTGAACGGGGGTCCTTGAGCTCCGGGAACGTTTCCAGAACCTCGGTCATTTCATTTCCACGCTCGCCGCACCCCACGTAAACGATCACGTCAGCGTCAGCCCATTTGGCCAGTTGGTGCTGTGTTATAGTCTTCCCAGTTCCGAAATCGCCTGGAATCGCAGCTGTACCTCCCTTCGTGATTGGGAAAAAGAAGTCAATAATTCTTTGGCCGGTTATGAGCGGGGTGTCGGACGGAACCTTATCGCGGTTAGGACGGGGAATGCGGACTGGCCACGAATGCATCAGGTAAAGCTTGACCGTACCGCGACTGGTTTCCACTTCGGCGATCGGGTCTTCAAGCGTGTAAGATCCTTTCGGGACAATTGACCTTAGTGTCCCGCTCGCGTCGGGGGGAACTAAAATCCTGTGCTTGACCAAAACAGTTTCTGGAACTTCACCCAGCACATCCCCGCCGGTAACTTTGTCTCCCTTCTTCACAGTCGGCGTGAATTCCCATTTCTTCTTTCGATCAAGCGCTGGCGCAGTTATGCCTCTCCGAATGAACGCTCCGCCCTTATCGAGGAGGACAGGGAGCGGCCTTTGGATTCCGTCGAAAAATTGGTTCACCAAACCCGGTCCTAGTTCAACTGACAACGGGTTGCCGGTTCGTTCCACGACCTCGCCCGGTTTAATCCCTGTAGTCTCTTCGTAGACTTGGATTGTAGCTGTGTCGGCTTCAACCCGGATTATCTCTCCAATGAGGCCTGAGTTGCCCACTTTAACCAGTTCATACATGCGGGACCCAAGCATGTTAGATGCAACGACGACAGGCCCGGCGACTCGTTCAATTTTCCCGGGCTTAAGGGCCGACAACGTAATTTCCTCTAACAAACTGAAGCGGCGCGTCATATTGAAGGTTCGTACTTATTGCTTTCGTTGCAAATGCATCAGACTGTTTCGGCTAACCGAGCAGGTGTTTTCCTTCGTTCATTATCTGCTTGTCGGTCAAGATGAGTACGTGTTCGCCTTTCTTGATGGACATGCAGACTTCTACAGCGTTTCTTGCCCCTTCAGCTAGCGTTCCCAAGAGGCGTATCACCTTAACAGTTTTGAACGGCTAACTTTCAATCGATGTATGGCGATGATAAAGAATCCTTGTGCTACTAATACGCCGCCAAGTATTGCAAGGCTTCGTGGAAAGAAGTAGGTCACCAGAAGCCTCGGGTAGTAGCTTTCATTCGGAACCTGGTTATGTGTGAAGAATTGAGTGGTGTAAAAAGTGGGGGCGTACTCCTGAGTGTCTCGCACCACTAGCCCGTAGTTGCTCACGCCGGAC
>JAHFFU010000181.1 GCA_023247835.1 Candidatus Bathyarchaeota archaeon | reverse complement strand
AGCTAGGCAAATTGGGCGAGAGCAGCGCTTCCGTAATCGGGAAAGATTGATTTGCAAGCTCCAGCAGCCCCAGTCAGGATTTGTCCTCTCTGTGGCCAACCTTCAATGTACGATGAGGTCACAGAATTCTACTATTGCAACGATTGCGACCAGTTCGCAGAATGGTTGCCCGACAGTTATGCTCTGATGATTAGCGGGCCGCCTGGAGCTGGAAAAACCCCCGAACTTCATACCTGGTGTGATTTCTACCTAAGAAACAACCGCCCCGTTGTCCTGTTTGCATTCGACGACTCCCCATCTAACCTCCGTGGCCCGTTTGGATCCTATACTCATGGTAGACTGCCAGAATACGAAAGCTCCGGCCTAGCCACTATAGTTGATTGTTATGCGTCCATAGCCGGTGTCCCGAGCCAAGAGAAGTACGCATTGAAAGCCCGCGCTGACCTAAACGAATTAAGCCTTCTGATTACGGACTTACTCAATGAGAGGACGAATCTCGGAAGCCCCAAGATCGTCATGGACTCTGCCACGCCTCTCTTTACCTACAAGGACCCGCAACTCGTTGTGCAATTTCTGGCAAGCATGGCCGCGAAGACAAAAGCAAAAGGCGGCGCCTTCCTGATTTCAATAACGTCCGGCACAATTAACGAGGAAGTCTCGAGGCGTCTAGAGACGCTCATGGATTTCTCGGTAGAGCTGCGAATCTTGGAAGTTGACGGACGTAAGAAACGGCAGATACGAGTTGCTAAGGCTAGGGGCCAACGAGCCTACGAAGATTGGGTTCCCATCTACATCGGGAACAAAACAGTTTCAATAGACGTAGGAGAGGACCCCGCAAAATATGAGCGGTTGAAAAAGGCTCTTTACGGTAAGCCCTCCTAATCCATCTTCTTCATTTGCGCGCCGCAACACATACCTGGCGAGCTCGATTCTTTGCCGCAGGATTCACATTTGTACATGGCCATTCTGAACGTCACCTCCACATGAGTGAAACTTGTTGGGGACTAACTGGTTCCGTGAGGAATAGCACAGTAACTCTATATTTAATTTTGCGACATGTGTCTGACTCATTAGGATAGGTGAATTAGCGAAACTAATTAGGGGCGCTCCTTTTGCGTGCTCGCTAAGAAATGTCGATGCGCCATGAACCCGGTAGAAGTCAATGCACTGTCGAAGACCTTCGAGACGAAGGAAGGGCCACTGTTTCGTAAGACTCCAAGGACAGTAGTTGCTGTAGATGGCATTAGTTTCAGTGTCCCACAAGGCGAAATCTTCGGGCTTCTAGGGCCGAACGGCGCAGGAAAGACGACAACTATCAAAATGCTCTGTACTCTGATAACTCCAACTTCTGGTGACGCCTACGTTAGCGGGTTCAGCGTAGCAAAGGATCAGCAGAAGGTTCGCGAAAATCTCGGCGTAATGTTGACCGGAGAACGTACCCTGTATTGGAAGCTAACTGGACGTGAGAACCTGGAGTATTTTGCGGCATTATACCATCTCGACCCAAACGACGCGAAAAAGCGCATCGAGGAATTGCTCACGCTGTTAGGATTGAAGGAGCGCGAAGATATGCTGGTGGAAAATTATTCGACGGGCATGCGGATACGCCTCTCCTTCGCCAAAGCTCTTCTCAACGAAGCGCCAGTGCTTCTGTTTGATGAACCTACAGCGAGCCTCGACCCTCAGTCGTCCCGTTTAATCCGGGACATTATCCGGGATTTGAAGAAGGGCGGCCATGCGATTATTCTTACAACCCATAACATGGAAGAAGCCGACACTCTGAGCGACCGAGTCGCAATAATCGACCATGGTAAGATCGTGAGCCTCGGGCCTCCATCAGAACTGAAGGAGAAAGTGAAGAGCAGCGATATTATCGAGATTGAGGGCCGCAACCTTTCCGACCAAACCGCTGACGCACTCCAATCGTTCAGCGAAGTCTCAAAAGCCGCCTATTCGTCAGCAGACTCGGCCGGCGAGAAGGGGTTGCTTCGAATCCACGCCGAGAAGGGAAAGGAAGTCTTGCCCAAGATTCTTGAATTTCTCGTTCGCAAACAGGCTAGCATAACAAAGGTCAGTTTTATCGAGCCCACTTTAGAGGACGTTTTCATTGCTCAAACGGGCAGGAGCCTGAGAGACTGAAATGCGAACTATACATGGGCTGAAGGGAACCTTCGGCGCTTTGGCCGCAATCTTCTGGAAGGGAATAAAACACTACACACGATATCCGGGGGGATTCCTGCTCTATCTGATTATGCCTTTCCTCTTCACCCTGTTAATATTCGGCATGGGACAGTTTGTAGGCGGCGGAAATGCGGCATCCAATTTTGCTGCGCGAACCGGGACAACGAACATCATAGTCTACGAGATCCTTGGAAGCGCGGTGTGGATGACAAGTTGGGTGGTAGTAGAAGATGTTGGAGTTGCCTTGCGCGATGAGCAGATGAAGGGGACTCTGGAACAGAACTTCCTGGCGCCGGTTAACCGATTCACCCTCCTGATTGGCATGAGTCTTACCGACATTGTCATTACGGCAACAATCTTCTTGGTTGTAGTTGGCGCGACGATTGCAATTGTCCTGCCCTCAGCTCTTCTGAGCCTCATCCCAGCCTTCCTGGCCTTGCTCATCGGTCTCATTCCGCTATTCGGTATCGGCTTCCTTTTTGCAGGATTCGTGGTCAAGTTTAAGGAACCATACGTCTTCGTCCAGATTGTTAATCTCATCTTCGCTACGTTGACCGGGACATACTATCCCGTGACGTTCCTGCCTTACTGGGTTCGATTCCTGTCTAATGCACTGCCGCAAACCTACGTCATCGCCGACATGCGTCGAATCGTTCTGGCAGACCAGACCTTGGTGAGCCTTTACGGCAGCATATTCATACTGCTATCCTTAGCGTTGGTTTACCCAGTTCTTGGCTACGCGGTTTTCAAGCAACTCGAAAAGAGGGCGAGTGTGACCGGTGAATTCTCTAAATATTGACTCAAGCCAACGGCTCTTTGAGGAATTCAAAGCCTCATTCCTGAAGGACCTTCGCTCATACGTGCGCTACCCAGCCTGGGTCTTGGGTGAATTCATCAGCACCCCACTATGGTTCTTCTTCTTCGCCCTGGGCGTGACCTTGTTCGCCCCTGCAACAGCCTCTCCCTCCCGTGAAGGTGGTTTGAGTTTCTTCTTTTTCGGCTTCATTTTCATAATTCTTTTCAGCACATCAGTCTGGGGCGTAGGTCAGAGTGTCCGAAACGAACAAACATCTGGAACACTAGAACAATTCTTCCTAGCACCCGTCAACCGTGTAACGCTCATTGTGGGCAGATGGGCACGCGTATTCCTCACCGACACCATCATCATCAGCTACACGACCATCCTACTCTACTTGCTCGGTGGAGGCCTCATCACAATCCTCGACCCAGCACTCTTCCTGTTCTCGTTGGGCCTTTAC
>JAHFFU010000180.1 GCA_023247835.1 Candidatus Bathyarchaeota archaeon | reverse complement strand
GGCCTCGATTCATGTTCTCGAGAAGATTGGGATGAAGTATGAGGGGCGACTTAGAGAGCATGAATTTGTTAGGGGGCAATGGTGCGACCTCGTGCAATACGCGGTCCTTGACAGGGAGTGGGAGAAAGGGGCGCAAATGGCTGATTTAGCCAACATATCTTAGCAGTGTCTCCATGTCGGGGCTTCCACGTGTTTCCGCTCTTGTGGCCTTCAAACCGCCCGCGCAATTAGCCCACTTTAACGCTTCATAGTCCGATCTGCCGTTTGACAGGGCTGCAACGAATGCTCCAATGAAAGCGTCTCCGCAACCCACTGTGTTAACTACTTTCAGGCCATGCGCGTGCAAATCCATGGGTCCTGCAACAAGTCGACCCTTCCGATGGTAAAGGATGCATCCTTTGGGTCCGAGTTTTGCGACGAATTTCAAGTTTCCGTTGAGTTTCTGGAGCTTCTTGGCAGCAGATTCGTGGCCAGTTGTGCCGGTCAAATGTTCTGTCTCCGATGCGTTTGCAACGATATAGTCTGCGTTCTCCAGTAGGGGTGCTGCTTTTTCCAAACCTAGTTCTGACTTGACCCCGGGATCCCACGCGACTATCTTGTTCAAACGCCTCGCCTCCCGCGCCAACTTCAGGGCAGTTTCCAAGGGTGGATCCATTATGGTGACAACGGAGGCTTCGGAGATCACCTTTGCACGCTCAGGTGCGTCTAGATCTTCGGGCATTATTGTGGCGTTGGCGCCAAAGTAAGTGTGGATAATGTTTTCTCCTTTTTCATCGATGATGATGTATGCTTGTCCTGACTCAATATGCTCGTCGAACTTCAAGCCGGAAACATCCACGCCTTCGTCTTGGAAGATTCTCACTTGGTCAGACGCAACCGGGTCCTTTCCGAGCCCTCCAAGTATGGCTGCTTGGTTCGGCCCTAGCAATCTGGCCGCTGCAACCGCCACGTTGCCCGCTTTCCCCCCTGGGACGCTGGTGATGCGGCGGACGACAACCTCCTCACCTTTCCTTGGAAAGCTTTCGATGAAGAGGTTAACATCCCAGTTTATCGCGCCAATGACAACCGTCTTGATCAATGCAATTCACAGGGCAAGTAGGCCTCGACTCTAGATTTGTTTTTATGTATATGCGGATGCGTATGCGCTTGGCCTAACCAGGTTGAGGTTGTTCTAAGCTGACTGCAAAGAGTGTGGAAAAAATACTTGGCGAGAGCGGTCTGACGGGATTCCAGAAGAAGGTCATTGCTATCTCGGGTTTCGCTTGGACCTTCGTGGCAATGGAGGTTCTGTTGATCAGCTTCGTTCTTTTCACGATTCAGGGTCAATGGCATTTTGACGAATTCACTTTCGGGGTCCTAGCTTCGGCGACGCTTGTGGGCTCTTTCATTGGGAGCCTGATTCTCGGAAGGTTTTCTGACACCCACGGTAGGCGCATAGTGTTCCAGGTCAGTGTGCTGTGGTACTCAGCCTTCACCGCCCTGACTGCGACATCTTGGAATGTTGAAAGCCTGTTCGCATTCCGGTTCCTGGCTGGTTTAGGCTTGGGAGGCATGCTGGTCGTCGATCCTGCAATGCTCTCTGAATTCCTGCCTCCGCAATCACGTGGAAGGTTTCTCGTCTTCCTTGACTTCTTCTGGCCTATTGGTTTCCTTCTGGCGCTCGTGTTATCGTTCTTCTTCCTGGTCGTGCTTGGAAATGCTTGGAGGTTGCTGTTCATCGCAGCGGCCTTTCCAGCGTTTATCGCATTCGTCTTCAGGTGGATGGTTCCAGAGAGCCCATACTACTTGGCTAGGAACGGAAGGATGAAGGAGGCTAGCAAAGTTCTCAGCCAGGTCACCGGTAACAAGGTAAAGCCGGCCGACATCAAACCCGAGGCGGTTGGGCAAAGAATACGTATGAGTTCGCTCTTCCGCCGAAAGTTCCGTAGATCATCCTGGGTAACAATAGCCGTCTGGATCGCATTGAATTTTAGTTACTACGGGTTGTTCCTCTGGCTGCCAACGGTTCTACCTGCGAATCGGGGGTTCGATCCCGGGAATGTGTATGTTAACCTCATTTATTCCGTGATCGCGCAGTTTCCAGGCTACTTGGCGAGCATGTTCCTTGTGGAGAAGTGGGGGCGGCGCAGCACCCTCGCAACCTTTCTCATCCTAGGCGGCTTCTCAGGGTACGTTTTCGCAACAGCGACCAGCTACACGGCGTTCATAGCAGGCCTGTTCTTCGTGAGCTTCTTCAACCTCGGCGCTTGGGGAGCCGTTTACCCCTACACAGCCGAACTGTTCCCGACGCAGCTACGAGCGACGGGTTTCGGGTTGGCTGAGGGCGTCGGTAAGGTTACAGCTATCTTCGCGCCGATTGTCTTCGGAGTTCTCTTGGCGTCTAGCGGGAATGTGATTGCGCCCCTAACGAGCGTAGCAATCATGATGCTTGCAGGCGGCATCATCGCAGTAGCCATTGGCAGGGAAACGAAAGGAAAACCTTTCATCTGAACCAGCCAGCTCCGCAGCGAATCTCTTACGTCGGTCGCGTTCGCATAATCGATGGCATATTGACACGTGGCTCTCAATACGCGTTTTTCGCTTGTGTGATACTTTTCAGAGATACGGGAGGGGAGTTGGACCTCAATTTACCGGTACATGTAAGCTAGTTTTCCGGTGAGTGTTATCGATATTTAGCCGACTATCCGTGTTATTTCCTTGACGATCTCGTTCTCAATGTGGCGGGTCCACAGCATTTCAGGAACATCAATCGCAAGGAATAGTGCGGAAAGTAACAAGGTTTCGACGGCTGCTACTGCCAGGTTTTGAACGAATTTCCCAATTCCAACGTGAACAGCGAAATCGTTTGGTTGTCCTGAAATGTTTACTGTAAACGCTCGGTCGGCGGTGATAATGTCTCGCAGTATCCCTGCCTTCTTGGCTTGAATCACATTTCCAAGAGGGGCGGTGGTCGACTGGACCTTGTAGCCGTCATTCTGAAAATACTGAACGATCTGCTGCGCTAGCTGATTCAGGTCTTTGTTCTTGCCTTGAAACCGCAATACTTTCTCTGACACCAATTGAAATTCACAAGCACGACTAGAGCGTCAGCGTTCTAATTAATCTGCGCGCTAATCCACAGCTGAAAGAGTGGAAGGTTCGGTTCTCGCACGATTTCTGATTCCCATAACGGCCTTGACGATTCTCGGAATTCTGCTAGGTGGACTGGGTTACATCTTGGTCTATAGAGCCAGACCAGTGCGCTCTGCTTGATGTCTCCGATCATTTTGTTTTGCCAGGATAAGGACAGAGCTTCTCCACCGGGCACGTGGGGCACAGCGGTCTCCGAGCTTTGCAGGTTTGCCTTCCATGTGCCATCAAATATAGTGGAATGAAGCGAGCGTCCTGTTCCTGGAACAGCTGCATGAGCGCTGCCCTGACCTTCTCATAGCCAGCTTTTCTTGGA
>JAHFFU010000179.1 GCA_023247835.1 Candidatus Bathyarchaeota archaeon | reverse complement strand
CATAATGCACATTGACATGGATGCGTTTTATTCGTCTGTTGAGCAACGCGAGAACCCGGACCTTAAGGGCAAACCGGTTATTGTTGGGGCGGACCCGAAAGGGGGACAGGGCAGAGGCGTGGTCGCCGGCTGCTCGTACGAGGCACGGAAGTTCGGTGTGCATTCCGCTCAACCCATCTCCATAGCCTACAGGATCTGTCCCAACGGAATTTACCTGCGGCCAAACTTCACCCTCTACGAACAAGCCTCAGAAAGAGTCATGGAGCTACTCAGGCAGTTCACCGACAAAATCGAGCAAATGAGCATCGATGAAGCATTCATGGATGTTACCGAGAAAGTAATCGGCTTCGATGAAGCGGCAGCGCTGGCTGCGAAAATAAAACTAGAAGTGAAGGAGAGGGCTCAGCTCACCTGTTCGGTCGGCGTCGCACCGAACAAATCAGTCGCTAAGATAGCCTCAGATTTCAAGAAACCAGACGGATTAACTATAGTTCCGCTCGAAAAAGTACGAGAGTTTCTGGCGCCGTTGCCGGTTGCCAAGATCAGCGGGGTCGGCAAGAAGAGCTCCGAAGTTCTCGGGAAGATGGCTATCAAAACCATTGGCGACTTGGCCGCAACTCATCCCAGCAGGTTGACTGGTATATTCGGCAAGTATGGGACGCGGCTGTGGCAAGTGGCCAATGGCATAGACGATGAAAAGGTAATCACCTCCTACTCAATGAAATCGATCAGTTCCGAGACCACTTTCGAAGAAGACGTGGCCGATCGGGGGAAGGTTATGGAAGCATTCGTTTCATTGATCGACGACGTCCACTCCCGTGTCCTCTCCGAGAAAGTACTATTCCGCACGGTGGGCATCAAGGTGCGCCTCGAAGACTTCACAACCTTAACCCGCGCCAGAACCCACACTAGGTACACTAACGACAAGACCATCATAGAGGCATATGTCAAGAAACTCTTCAGCGAATTTGAAAATTCTCGAGAAAAGATTCGGCTGGTGGGAGTTCGGGTAGCTAACCTTAGGAAGATGGACGCGGGCCAAGAGAATATTCTGAACTGGGCGGCGCGTTAACGTTGGCTCGTTTAATGCTTGACTTTCGATAAGTCCATCTTTTCCAACCGACCCCGCAGTTCACTGAGCCACTCCTCAAATGAGCCGGTTCTGGGGCAGATGATTCTTAGGCGTCCGTCAGGGAGGATTGTAACGCTGCCGTTCTCTTCAGTCCCGAGTGGAATGAAGACGGATTCTCGGTGCAGGTTGAAGGAGTCAGTTACCTCGAGAATCTTGAGAATTTGTTCCGGGCGTACTGCACTCATAGCTGCCCTATGTTTTGTGAACCCAACCTAGTGGATATACTTTGAGATTAGGCCTAGGATGCCTCCGATTAGGACTAGGAGGCCGCCAACCTCACCGCCCACGTACCCGATGATTATCAGGATGATGGCCCAGAGAAGTTCGGTAACATGTTTCGAGCCGACAACGGCGACTATGCCGAGTACCAAAGCCAAAATGGCGAAGCCAGCGAAGTGGGGCATGGGCATTCCGAAAGGCATCATCAATGTAAATCCCAGAAAACCAAGCAGGCTGAAGAGAACCATCAAAATGCCGCCCACGAGAACCAATACATAAGCCACTTGACCGAGCGAAGTCTTGGCCACGACACTATCCTCCCTCTATCGACTTTGTGCGTATGCTCCTGATGTGGTTGATAACATTTGGGAACTACTCAGGTCTGCGCACGAGCATCGCACTAGACCTCGTCTGAGTCAACGTTTCAACTGTGCCTTGAGTTCTTTGACTGCAGCCCTTATCGCTTTGAAGTGTTGATCTTTAGTCACAAGCTGAAGACCAAGCCTTACGGAGACGGCTGCAATTACCAAATCTGTCGCAGGAACTGGCGTGCCTTGCTTCAGCATTACTGCCGACCAAATTAGAGCGTTGTCGTAATCCTCCCTCGTAGGATATAGGATGCCAAGTCGCGTCAGCTCAACCGCTTTAGGGAATTCGATCAAGTTTAGAATGGTTGTAAACCTTCCGCCCAAAGTCCTGCCCTGCGTAATTCGATTAGTTCGCTTGAATCGTAGAGATTCTCTTCCATTCTGACTCCTTCATCTTGCGGTACTGGCGAATTGCTTTCGCGACCGGAATCTTCTCTAGTTCGATGCCCGCCTTCGCAATCTTGTCCCGCAGCTCAGATGTTGAGGCATGGAAACCCACGGGACCTTCTAGTCGTTCAAGCCTCTCAACAATCGCCCTTCTCGCGACCTCGCTCCATTTCACATCCGATCGTTTCTTAATCTTGCGGTAAACATCCTCTGGGAGTGAAAGTGTCATATTTGGCATAAGTGAAAGCTGTGAATTCACATAAATAACGTTTTTCTGGGCTTCATACAATACGGCGGCATGAATCGTTCAAGCGCGTATGTCGTACCAGTGCAATTGGACTGGGACCTGTGCGAGTAGCCTTGCTTCGTTGAATAGGTCTATGACTCGTTGGACGGGGCCGTTATCGCTGTTTATGCTGTAGACGGATATGGGCCCGTAACTCTTCATGTGCACGAGGTTAGTCGTAATCAACTTGCCCAAATGTTTCCGTATAATCTTCCTATCCAATCCGCTGAACTTTGCAATCTTGTAGATCGTTAAATCCTCACCCCGATTCCGGGCCAGAACCAGCAGAATCCGCAACCGGGCCTCACTGCCCAGTGTCTTCAAGAGCAGAGGCCTCAGCGGCAATGTTCCTCACGAAGAACAGAAGACCCCGTGTAAAGATAAGCAAGAGAGCTAAGTGAAAGTATGAGTGAGAGGCTACACAAAAGTACGCTCAGGAAGTAGGCAGCGTGAAAGTCTTTGAGATACGCATTAACGTCGCGTTGAAAGATGCCAAGGCCGAGATTGTAGCCTACCTCCGGAAGCACAAGGAGGCCGAGACATTCGACATTGCAAACGATCTCAGGTTGGATCTTGACCTTACTGTCACAGTGGCATGATAGGCAAGGAAGTCGGAGACCAACTCATCGGCGAGCAAATTATCTGCGAATGTCGGAAGATGAAAGGCCCGGTCCTCATACACAAAGGTGCTCACAGAGCCCACAGATACGCCTTGTATGGCCTCCCCGCATAGGCTGTAATAACAAAGAAATGGAGGCTAGTCAAATAACCCCCCAACACGCGCCTCCCGATGCCTAACCAAAACTCAAATGTTCGAAGGGCGAAACGTTTGTGTTATTGAAGGTTCGAAGATAATGCTCGCAGGTACCCCACCATCAAAATGATTAACTCTTTAGATGGACTCAAATCATGCGCTGTGCGTCGCCAAAGGAAATGTGCTCGATTTGGACTGTGTCTTCTGCGACATCATCAACAAAACTACGAGTTCCTACATTATCTACGAAGACGAAGAGTACATCGCCTTTCTAGACAAGTACCCAATCTCCGTGGGCCACACGC
>JAHFFU010000021.1 GCA_023247835.1 Candidatus Bathyarchaeota archaeon | reverse complement strand
TTCGTAGCAATCTTACCCATGTTCAGCTTCCTCCAAGCCGAGCGCCCAAGCCTTGCAGCGCCGATTGAGTCCAGATCGTCAGACGCCCCGGATGTGTGCCAGGTGCAAGGTCGCTAACATTAAGACTTGACAGATCCACAACCTTCACGCCAGTAAAATTCCTGAAGGCTTTCTCGGCACCTTGCCTTTTTGCCACCACAACTAGAGCGCTAATTGGATGCTTGAAAGGGCGACCGCGCATGCTTCCTTTACCGCTACGGGCCTTCCGATTGGAGGCACGCTCAACGTCGTCCCAGACTCCGAGATTTCTGAGTATCTTCTCCGCCTCACTACTCCTCGTTATCTTCTCAGCGTCGTCCGAGACGACTAGAGGCAGATCTAAGTCTGCAGTAATCCTATGTCCTCTTGCCTTGACTAATTCCTTTGATGATGTTGCCGCCACTGCGGAAAGCATGGCTAACTTGAGTTCCTTCTTGTTGATCTTCTTAACAATCTGCTTCGCCGAGGTTGGCGGAAAAGTCAGCCTGCCCTTCACGGTTCCCGCCGCGAACCCAGCGAGGCCTCCCCTCGCGTACCTTTCACCCTTGACCCTTGGGATACGGGACATGCCGTGGCCAACGCCTAAGGATTCGGCCGTAGTTCGTTTCCCAGCCATCGGGTCCCGGCCCTGAGGTTGGAACCCCCCGCTCTGAAGCGCTACAACAGCTCGCCTGATCAGATCTGCGCGAACCGGCGCCTCAAAGAACGTAGGAACTTGAACTTTAGCGACCGACTTCCCTTCAGCATCGTATACATTCACTGTCTTGGCCAAGCCCTCTCACCCAAGCCTCATCAGGTTCAACAGCGCTAAGGAAGCGAGGACTGCCTCCTCCGTTCGCACCGTCGCCACATTTTGGTCTGGAACAGTATTGATGAAGAAATCGAAGACGCCGTCAGGAGTTTTGCCTTCTTGGCTGAGAATTTCCCTGAGCCCCAACCGCGGTGATCCGAAAGCTACCAAAACCGACCCCACATTCTTCAGTGAATTGCTGATCTGCGGCCAAACATCTAGTACTCTTGTTCCGTATCGGGAGGTCCCGATTCTTAGACCGATTCTCTCCTTTTCAAGCAGGCTTCCTAACTTGAATTTCGTTTGTCTAACCCGGTACCCCCAATATATGCTTATCTTGGATGGTTCGACGATTTCGCCGACCAAATTCTTTCCGACGTTCGTTAGTCGAACAGAGAGCCTCGTTCCTACCGGACCGTCTCCGCGACATGCCAGCGTGCTTTCAAGTCCAACGTCAACAGCCAAGGTTTCCCCGCGTCGAGCGACGACGACGCCCTCCCGCACATCATTCTGCTCGGACTCGCGAATGGAGCGAGGCACATCATGGGACGGAATCTGCAAAGGCGGAAGAATTCCTGCAAACTTCAGTGAAGGACTTAGCCCAAACATCCTCTTCCTAAGGTATTGCGGCGTCTCGATGAAGCTGAGTATCTGTGCGCAAAGCTGCAGGTCCTCTCGTTGGTCGTCCCGGGCGTCGTCCGGGTAGAGTATGATTTCACGCACCTCAAAAATTGAACAAGCACGCGCAACCATCCCCAGCTTGGCTGTCTTCTCACGCAAATGTGGCGTATCAGCGACTATCGATGCGGGAATTGCCACGCACAGTTCAGCGCCCGCCCTCCCAGAGCTTGACACTCTGTTTCTCTCCGCGGAGGGGAGGCGACGCGTGGAAGATGAATCTTATTGCGGTAAACCGCATTCTCCCAGGGTGGTAGAAATGAACCTAGACGATATCTCAGCGATGAGAAAGGTTGACCGCTCACGCATGTTTGCAGTCATGGACAAAACTCCTGAGCGGCTCACTCCTCCGCCTGACGCAGCTTCAACCTGTGGGGAACGTATCGAACCACCTCACAACGTTGTTTTCGGGGGAGTCGGAGGCTCGGGAATAATTGGCGACATCGTCTCTGACTATTTGAGGAATGTGGGCGATGTCCAGGTTTCGGTCTGCAGATCGTTGCAAGTGCCCACATACGTTGGAAAGAACACCCTCTTCGTTGCCATCAGTTACTCAGGCGAGACTCCGGAGACGCTTTCGCTACTGAATCAAGCTGTGCGGAATGGAGCTAGGGTGGTAACGGTCGGCTCTGGGGGCAAACTTCTCTACCAATCAAGACATGACAAAATAGGTTACCTGAAGGTTCCGGAGGGCCTACTCCCTAGGGTTGCCCTCCCCGAACTCTTGGCTGCGACAATCTTCGTAATGGATTTGGCTGGACTGATCGAAGACTCCGAAAATCTTCTTCGAGGTTCGGCAGAAACGCTTCGAACTCAAATCCATGAAATTGGGCCAAACGCGCCTATGCGAGAGAACAGGGCTAAACAAATGGCGCAAGCCTTGCTCGACAGGCTTCCGCTGTTGTTCGGCAGCGAAGACTCGGGAAGTGTGCTACGGCGTTTCAAGAACGAACTGAATGAGAACAGCAAGATGCCGGCTTTCTACTACACACTACCCGAGGGATACCACGATGATGTGGAGGGGTTGAAAATGCTTAGCAAACTCGCTCAACCACAACCTATTGTCCTGCGTGACAAAGATGAGACCGTTGGCGAACGGAGGACACGCGAGCGACTATACGGCCTATTTGCGGAACTTGGATTCCCACCACTGCTCGAGTATGAAGGGTTTGGCGAAAATAGGCTGCAGCGATTACTCACCGCGGTGATGTTCGGAGATTACGTGTCAATCTACTTAGCAGCGCTCAGGGGGGTGGACCCTTCTGAGCTAACCTTGATACCGAGATTCAGGGAAGCAATGCGCGGCGGCTAGAGATCCAAAATAAACCTCAGCGTCGTGTTGTCGCCGTCCCGCGCAACTTCCATTCTGTGGTAGGTCACGGCCTTCACCTCAACTTTCGCACCATGCTTTTGCTTATCGTAAGTCTCGCCGTAGATCTTTGCATTCACCTGAAGGCTGTTTGAAGGACGCTTGGTCAAGGTCACTTTGAATTTTGAGTACACCTTACGTTCGAGCTCGAACTTGAGGAGCAATGTTTCGAGCCAATTGTAGAGGAGCGCAACTTCATCGGCTCCAGTAACTTCAACGTCTTCGACGCGGTCAGGCGAAATCGATTTCAAATCACACATGGTATCGAACAGCGCCATTCCAGCACGCTCAAGCGCCTCCTCCAGTGTTGCACCAGCCGCCTGAATGTATGCGTCAGTCGTGTGGGGAAGAAACTTGTAACCCGGGGCTGGCACCACAAAGAGCCTCTTCGACCTTTTCGCGGTCGCAAGTTATCTCGGAGCTTAAATAGGAATCGCCTTCAGGGATAGCTAGCCGGGATGGCCGAGCGGATTAACGGTAGGAACTCGATCCAGAGGCGCAGGCCTTGAGTGAAAAATTCAATGTTAGCCTGTGGCCCTTATGGGCCTCGGGGGTTCGAATCCCTCTCCCGGCGCCAACGGAACGCACTCAAGCTGGGAAATGAGAGAGGCGGGAAGAAGCAAAAATGGTGAGAAACATTCATGTTTTCGTGGTCGTCCTGAGTCTTCTGATTCTTCTTTCCACGTTCCCCTCCTCAGCCCATGCCGCCCCAAGCTTGCGAACCGATCAGCCCCTATACACAACGAGGGACAAACAAATCACATTGGTAGGGTCCGGTCTCGCGCAGGGCTTGACCTACTACATGTGGGTGAAGGAACCAACAGACAACAAAACGCATTTCACCGGAACTAGTTTTGCATCTGTCTCCGGAGGCTTCGTCCCAGCTGGAATCGTCTTCCCTCTGGGCGCAGGTGCCGCCTTAGGCACATATCTGGTCAGCCTTTCGACATCAGCCATTACAGACGATTCACAGGCGACCGCGCACTTCGGCGTGTGGGGAACGTTGAAGCCCCTTTATCAGCGAACGCAGCCCATCAAAACAGTAGGCGGCGGCCTATTCCCAGGGACAAGTCTTAGGTTAAGCATTCGCAATCCCGCCGGCAATTTCGTTCAAGAAACTACTCTTGCCTCAACCACTGATGGCGATTTCAACGACACCTGGAGGATACCAGAAGACGCAATTACAGATGTCTATTCGATCTTCATCGATGGGACCGGAATTTACGACAACCCGCAGCAAGACTACGTGTCTCAGTCCAAGTTCACAGTGACGCAGGCGGTGCTATCTGCAAAGGTTGCTCAGCAACCGAATCAAATATACCAGCGAACCGAACGAGCGACGATGTCACTGACCCTTCAATATCCTGACGGAAGTCCTGTCGTTAAATCAAAGCCGAACACAAGCGCCGTTCTACTTCTGCAAGACCAGGGTACTACGGCTTCTGCTTCACTTTCATTGGTAGACGCAGCGAATGGAATTTGGGCAACCGGCGTCAAGATCCTAGTCAACGCAACGCCCAGCGGAAAATACAGGTTTGAATTGCCGGCGATGTCATTTGATGATGGTTTCGGAAACAAAGGCGGATCCGGCGACACGTTCTCAAATTATTTCCAAGTTAGAAATGCGAGTTTGGTCATCAATAGCGAGGTGAATGGAACTCTGATCCAGATTCCATTCGGACAGGTTAGCATAATCTCTAGGGTGACATACCCGGACGGGACCCCGTTGACGAATGGAACGGTCAGATTGGTTGTGTCCACGGGATCATCCGTTTCGGAGCTAAAGTCAACCTATGACACCAGCATCCAGGCTTGGCGGGCCGCGTATTCGAGCACCTTTTCAGACCTGTGGCGCTCAGGAACTTGGACGTTGAATGTCACCGCCGTTGACAAGTTAGGGAACTCAGGAAATGTTGAGGTTAAAGTGCAAGCGCAACCGTACTTGTTCATCGTTCTATTGGCTTTTCTGATAGCTGTCGGTTTGCTTGCGCGATGGACCATTACTCGCTACGGAAGGAGAGTCTACTTCCGTGTTAGAAAAATTATCCAGAGATTCAAGCCTGGCCCGCGCGGTCAGGCGCTACTGAAAGATTCCGCCAGTGTACCCGTGCACCCTAATTTCCTTTCTTTGCCCACGCGATTCAAAAATGAATGAATACACGGGCATCAAATACTGCGCCAGTTGCGTAATTTGGAATCGATTACTCAGAATTTTCGAAAACGCTGTAGGCGGCCTGACAACCAGGGCATGAAGCTTTCGAATCAAGTCCTCCTTGGTGACCGAGCTCGCGCCTAACTCTGCGCTCGGGAACTCTCTATTCAGCTCCTCAATGCTCACCCTTTGAAGCGGCAACCTACGATCGAAGAAGGCCTCGGCCTCAAGATTTTCCTTACCCTCAGCGTCTAGGAAGATTGACCCTTCCTTGTACATGTAAGCAAGCTCGGTTACATCGCCCAGGCGAATAGTCTTAGCGCCTACCCATTCCTTTTTTCCAAGCAAACGTTTAGCGAGATTCGTCAAGCCCTGCGAGTCGCCTGCCTCTTGGCCAAGAAGATCACGAATCCTGCCTTCAACCTCGACGGCCACTACATCTTCTGGCAGATCTATCTTGTATGAATTGCCTCTGAAATAGAAACACTCATGGTACCCTTTCACTCTCCAAAAAGGGATAAACTTTATCCGCGGCTCCGCCGGTGATTTGACGTCTCGGTCTTTGGGTCTCAAAAAGTAGAAAACGCGATTCTTGAACAACGAACGCTTTCGAACTTCCGCAATTCTGATTAATTCGTCAAGTGGTTTCGGCTGTAAGTAGTAAATTTCCGGGGTTATCTTCTCAGGGGCCCAACCATTTCCAACCCGGGAATCCTCGAAACCTCCCGCGGATTGGAAGAGTGTTTGAAACTCGTTTATTGTCGACTCGAGAAGTCGTTTTATCTCCTCGAAGCGGTCGTCTGCGCTCAAAGTCGGGCCCTGACCGCAGCGTAAGGGTTATGGACGTTCAACTAGGGCTGCACAGTGAGCTTTCCATAGCGACCGACGTTGAGTTGGGTCTCGCCCCGAAAGCTGTCCACGTAACCGTTCTCGATCACAACGGTGTTGTTGACTTTTACCTGGTCTATCTGCTCGTTCCAGAGGTTCAGCTTGACAGTGCCGGAGTCATCGCTGACCACGGCGGTTGCGACTCGCGACTGTTCGCCCCTTCGCGTGGTTACCTCTCTTGCCTCTGAAAGCTCAAGGATTTTAGCCGTGATGTCAACGCGCCTCATCCCAGGCTTTAATTCCAATATCTTCATTGAAATCGAACCGCTACAACCACAATTCAGGTATTAAACTGTTGCAATTCAACTAAGGTTTGGTGACCAGCGAGTGCATCCTAATGAGGTCGTCTCTGAATGGAGCCAGAACCTTGGGGACTTCAACCTCTACAGGCTCGCGGAGAGCCAACTTCCTTTTCTCCTTGATCTTCCACACCTCTCTGTTGAAAGCTAACATTTTTTCCGTATATCTTTTGTGAGCCTTGGACCAAGCTGGCCTTGGAAAGTTCTGAAGATGTATGCTCTTTCTAGAGTAAAGCTGCCTCCAAATATGGTCTGTCATGAATGGTGTTATGGGGGCGAGCAGTAAGAGCACGTTCTTCAATACAACGTGAAGAGTAAACCAAGCGGCTCTCTGTTGAGTTTTTGAGAATCCCTGTCCGTATGCTCTGGGCTTCACCATTTCCGCGTAATGGGAAGCAAAGGTCTCCCACACGAAATCTCTGATGGCAGTGGCGGGGACGAAGAAATTGTAATCCTGATAGCCCCTCATGCAATTCTTCGATAGAACCGCCAGCTCGGATAGAATCCACTTGTCGCTGGCAAGAAGTTTAGTGCCCTTAACTTGAGGAAAAGAGGAGATGAAGCGGGAGAGATTCCATAGTTTCGTCAGGAACTTGTGTGCTCCTGCGATCCGCGCCTCGGAACAGCGGAAGTCTGAGCCCTGGGTGGCTTCGGATGCATTCCAGAACCTGAAAGAATCGGCTCCAAATTTTTCCAAGATCGGCTCAGGCTCAACAACGTTGCCTTTGCTCTTGTGCATCGCTTGGCCTTGCTCATCCATCCCAAGACCGCCGACCCAAGCATGTGAGAACGGGGCCCGCCCGGTGAGTTGGAAGCATCGGAGTATGGAATAATGGAGCCATGTTCGCACTATATCCTTACCCTGAGGCCTGATGCTTGCCGGATAGCAACGCTTGAAGAACTTCGGGTCTCGTTGATACTTGGAGATGAACATCGCGGAAATACTTGAATCCATCCAAGTATCGAAGGTTCGCGTGTCTCCTTCGAATTCTGTGTAACCACACCGTGAACATCTTTCGGTAGGAGGCGGGTCCCTCCATGGTCTATAATACTGCCCGCCCCCGGGCACGAATGGCGCCCCACACTTCTTACAGTACCAAACCGGTATCTCCGTGGCATAGACTCTGCGTCGCGAGATAGGCCAGTCGATTGCTATGGAATTCAACCAATCTAGTAGAATTTGCCTGTTGGCCTCGGGATGAAAAACAATCTTCTTCGCAAGTTGCTTCAGCTTCGCAAGGAAGTCTACCTGCTTAAGGTAGTATTCCTTCATGGGTATGATTTCGATGGGCGTATGGCTTCGTGAGCATATTGGGGTGCGATGAATGATGCTTTCCGTCTTAACAAGAAGGCCTTTGGCTTCGAGGTCTTGCACAATTTTGGACCTCCCCTCCTCCACCTTTAGTCCCTGATAGGGACCAGCTGCTTCCGTCAACCGCCCATCTTGACCAGCAGCTAAGATTTCTTTGAGGCCTAGCTCCCTGAAAATGAGAACGTCTGTGTAGTCGCCGTAACTGCATATCATTACAGCCCCAGTTCCGAACTCTGGTCGAGCGCTCGGGTGCGGCTTAATCTCCACGTCACGATTGTAAATTGGTAGGTTAGCGTGTTTTCCATGAAGAGCCGTGTATCTTTCATCAGACAGGTTTACAATAACTAGCTGACAAGAGCAAATGAGCTCTGGCCTCGTTGTTGCGATTACTAGAGGTTCACCTGTCTCCTTAACTGTAAACTTCACATGCACGAGACGGGTGGGCAACTCTTCGTATTCTACCTCAGCGTCAGCGATTGTTGTCCCGCAGTCATGACAGTAGTTGTTGGGACGCGTTGCTTCGTAGATGAGCCCATTATTCCAGAGCTCGATGAAGGTGCACTGGGTTAGTTTCCTGTACTCCTCTTCATCAGTCCTATACTTTGCCGCGTAATCGCCGCTGAGTCCGATACGCTTCATGATTTCGAGCATCTTATTCTCAAGGTCGTCGAGAGCGGTCGCACATAGTTCGATGAAACGTTCTCTGGAGGTATCTCGAATCTTTACTTTGTACAGGTTCTCGGTGTAAACTTCGACGGGCAGCCCATTTCTGTCGAAACCGATTGGGAACAAAACCTGCTTTCCAGACATTCGCTCGGCTCGGGCGATCATATCAATTTGCGAATATTGGGCAACGGCGCCGATATGCCATGTCCCCGACGGATACGGCGGTGGCGTGTCGATTACGAAAGGCTTACCGGCCTTACCGAGTTTGAGACGGTAAATTGCCTCCTCCTGCCAACCATCGAAAATCTTGCGTTCCAGACTGTGGTCCCAGCGTTTCTCGGCTATCAGTGGGAAAAATTTCTTCACCGCTTCAGCCTTCCTTAGGCTCATGTAGAGTGATCACCCGATCCGAAGTTTATCCGCTGGGTGCCATTCCAAGAATTAGATTGCTTTAGGCTTACTGGACTTGGCGCTGATACAAGCCCCTACACCAATTTCATTTGAGAACCGCTGCGGCGTATAAGATTGTCGAAGCGGTCTCAACTACTCTTCTGGCCTATTCCTGCCGCCCTCAGAGCCAGCGCGTCCGCTATCTTCAGGGCAGCGATCATGAGGAAGACGATGAGTATGACTGGCCCGGCGGCTAAAGTAGTTAATTCAGTCAGATAGGCGAATGCGTGAAATGCGCCGCCGTAAGTGGAATCGGCGAGATCCAGGACTGTGAAGTAGTAATTGAAGAACCAGTGCAGTAAGATGGGCGCGTAGGCGCCGTAGGCAACATACATTATTCCAAACATTAAACCTGCCAAGAAAGCTGTCGTGATTTTGCCGACCTCCCAGCCCCCTCCAAGGAGGTAATGGGCTGAGCCAAAGGCTGTAGCAGCAATTAGGATCAACGCCCACTCAAGCGGACTTATCCCATGCAGGAAGCCGTTAGTGCTTACGTTTCTATAGCCCATCTTTAGTTTGGCGCGTTCAGGGCTCGCCATAGCGAGCAGAATCAATTTGACTCGATTCTTTAATCCTGAAACTTTAGGATCGGAGCGGTACAAGACCAAAAGGAAAATTCCAATCAGGATGCCGATGAAGGTTATACGGAAGGCGAACTCCTCGCGGAGGGGAGCGAAAGATAGTTCAACCAATATGAGGTAGGGGCTTGTCGCTGGTGGGAAGTTTAGGTTACCAGTCTCAACCCCTTGAGTTTCCTGAAACTGCTGGATCAGGATTGTGGTGTAAAGAAGGCTGGTGGCTACTAATGGCATGATGAAGAGAAAGTTAGCTTTCGCTACGGAAATCGACTTAGTCAAAACATCTTTGACAGAACTGACAAAACCGCCTCGGCTGAGCCAAGCGAAAATTAAACAAACTACGAAGGCGACCCAGATTCCAGCGAACAAAACGCCAAAGCTAACTCCCAGAGGAACTGGGACCGTTATCACCATGAAAACGTCGACCGGAAGCTGGTGAATGCGTCGAGCAGCAACATTCAGACCGTCAGACGTAGAGAAGAATAATACTGGGCCAAGAGCAAGTGAAATCATGTAACTAATCGTGGAGAATACTGCGAGTATCAGAGCAAGCCCTTTGCCGACATTCCTGATTACTTGCAGGGATTTGCTTGCCGACATTGGTATTTACGCCGCTGATGTAGTTTCGAATCGGGGAACGAGAGGAATTACCTAATCAACGTAATGGTATTGGCCTAGGGCTGCGTACTCAAATTCGTCGCCGTATTTGGACTAAACGACTCTTCGTCT
>JAHFFU010000178.1 GCA_023247835.1 Candidatus Bathyarchaeota archaeon | reverse complement strand
CGCCGGCGTGGGCTATGAGCCACATGGCGACTTCAAACCCCCTCTTACACCGGCTGAAGATGAAGCGGTCAGATTCACTTGCTTATGCGGAGCCCTCTGCAACGATTCAAACCTAACGAAACAAAACGGCGCGTGGAAGATAATTGGCGACCCGACGGAAGGAGCATTGGTCGTGACCGCTGCCAAGGCGGGAATCGATGTGGATGCCGCGCGGAATGATTCGCCCCGCATAGCCGAGATACCTTTCACCTCTGAAAGAAAAATGATGACAACAATCCACAAGACCAAGCAAGGCCAATACCTGGTTGCGAGCAAAGGCGCCCCAGAAATCATCTTGGGAAAATGCACCAAGGTCGCGATTTCGACATCAAGCATAGTTCTAGACCAAGATTCAAAGCAGCAGGCACTGCGAACCAACGATGACTTCGCCGCGGACGGTTTTCGGGTCCTCGCGATAGCATGCAAACCGTTGGAGGCACTTCCTCAGGAGATGGATGAGAAACTTGAACGCGACATGACGTTCCTTGGCCTAATGGCTATGATAGATCCTCCGAGGGAAGAGGCAGCGGAGGCAGTGAAACTTTGCGAGAAGGCGGGCATACGAGTTGTCATGATAACGGGGGACCATAAGCTGACTGCTACCTGGGTTGCCAAAGAACTGGGAATTTTGAAAGAGAGCGAACTGGCGCTGATGGGACCTGAGCTGGACAAGTTGAGTGATGAAGAGTTCCTAAAGGTTGTTCAGAAGGTCACTGTTTATTCTCGAACTTCGCCCGAACATAAGTCTCGCATTGTTGAGGCCCTTAAGAAAACTGGAAATGTTGTGGCCATGACTGGCGACGGGATTAACGATGCCCCAGCCCTCAAGAAGGCCGACATTGGAGTCGCCATGGGGATCACGGGGACGGACGTAGCAAAAGAAGCATCTGATATGATCCTTGCCGACGACAACTTTGCCACAATAGTTGCCGCGGTCTATGAGGGCCGAGGCATTTTCGAGAACATTAGGAAATACTTGACCTACCTACTCTCCGCCAACATTGGCGAAATCCTAATCATGGCCGCCGCAGGCCTACTGGCACTCCCGCTTCCACTTTTAGCGAAACACCTCCTGTTCGTCAACTTGGCTACGGACGGCCTCCCCGCACTTGCTTTGGGCACAGACCCGCCCGACCCCCATGTCATGGGAAAGCCTCCTAGAAACCCGAAGGAAAGCATCTTCGCAACAGTGCACGGCTGGTTAGCGGGAATAGCCATACTGCTCTTGGCAATTGCGGGCGTAGCCTTCGCTTATGGGTTGTTCAGCTACGGTTGGAGCTTTGCTCACCCCGTCGAGTTCGCCGAACTCAAGGCGCGAAGCATGGTTTTCGCAACATTAGTGCTCTTCGAAATCTTCTTCGCGCTTAGCTGTAGGTCTTTTGACCGAACATTTTTCTCGGCTGGTCCTCTCGGAAACAAGTCCTTGGTTGTAATCGTCTTGGGACAGGCCATAATGATGCCATTCATATTTCAGGTTCCGGCGTTGGCAACTATCTTCAGTGTTACTGCCCTCGAGCCATTGGAATGGTTGATCGTGATCGCTCTCGCCTCGTTAGGTTTCGTTGCAAGCGAACTATCAAAAGCTCTCCGGAACAGGAACAGATAGAACGCGGACTCAAAGCATACGGAAAGGTTAGGCTATGCACCTGTCTAGGAATCAGATGATCGGTTACGCTTTAGTTGTAATTCTCAGCGTGATCTGGGGGCTGGCTTTCGTAGCCATAAGACGAGCAGTCCTAGAGTTAAGCCCAGTAAGCCTGACGTTACTCAGATGGTTCATCGTGTCGGGAAGTTTCCTAATCCTTGCACCTTTCATCGGAAAACCCAAGGCCCCAATTAGGCGAGAGCATGTTCCACGAATTCTCTTAGTTGCCTTTGCGAGCGTTGGCGGTTACCATCTCTCCCTAAACTACGCCGAGACGATAGTGTCATCGGGACTCGCCGGTTTCCTAATTTCATTCGCCCCAATCTTCGTTGTGCTGCTTTCGGCGTTCTTCTTGAAGGAGAAAATCGGCTTCAAACTATTATCGGCATTAGGGTTAGCGATCACAGGCGCATTCATTCTATCAATTGGCGCAGGCCTTACCTTCTCAAATATCACGGGACCATTGGCCGTCATTCTTGCAGCTTTCATGTACAGCCTCTTCTCAGTAGGCTCAAAGCCCCTAGTAACCACCTACGGAGCTTTACCTACCGCAGTATGGGCGGCCGTCATAGGCACAGTTTTCATCCTTCCTCTGATCTCGTGGCAGTTCTTTGCAGAGGTGCTTGCCCTCTCAGTGGTCGGCTGGCTTTCGGTGCTCTACCTCGCCATCCTCAGCACGGTAATTGCGAATGTCATTCTGTACAGTTTGATTGGCACAAGGGCCGTATCCACTCTCTCAGTTCAACTATACCTCGTCCCAATAGTGAGCCTAGTAGGCGGAGTTCTCCTCCTGGGGGAAATGGTCACGTCTCTCACGATCATAGGCGCGGGCCTTCTCTTAGCCGCGATAACACTTGCAACTCGCAGAAGTCAATAATATCAACGGATTCCAATTATTGGATTCAGTGAGCGGTTCTCTCGTAGTCGTGCACTATTAGTTGGGTCCACTTACGCATGAGTCGACTTAGATTGGTATGGTTTCTGGAAGGGTTTGGAAATGTTCGTCTCCGGTTAGAACCTTCGATGCATATGTTCGAGCGGTGGCTAGAACTATTGCGTCGAATAGGCTGGGACTTCTGCGGTTTTCTTTCTTGGCTTTTTGTGTGAGTTCGAGGAAAGCGGTGCCAGCCCTCAATGCTATTTCTACATCAATGGGCGTCACGAGGGATGTTGATGCAATTGTCTGAAGGCGTGACCGCACCTTCTTGTCGTCGGCATTCTCTCTACGGTACTTTCGGGAGATTTCCGCCAGCACGATGTCCGGAGTTCTCACCTCCTCCGCCTCCACGATCATTCGCCTCACTGTCTCCCCCTTCCTGCCGCCAAGGAAGAGTTCGATCCAAGCATAGGAATCAACGATAAGTTTCACCGCTCTTCGCCTCTATCTTCTTCAGTAAATGGTCTTATCCGTCCCTTATCGGCGCCGAGCGCTCCTCGTAGCACCTCCGTCCTGTGCCGTCTGATGAGCGCCTTTATCGCTTCGTCTAAGCTACGGGCTTGAAGCTCCGCGCGTATATTTTCCAATTCGCTGAGCGTCGTCTTCGAGACTTTCACAGTCGTAATGGCGGACATGGGCGTTCAGTATCTAGTATACAAGGCAAAGTATAAAGTATACTAGTTAGCCTGCGGCTTTTAAGGGATTCGAAGCATTTGGCGGGCTCGCCGGGAACCGTAACACTATTGTCGCTAGAAGTGGGCCGCTAATCCTTGGTTTTTCCTGGTTCGATTCCTCTTAGGTATGCATCCGGAATTTAGAGCTTGTCGTGATGACTCGACCTG